>NZ_JBIARH010000012.1:0-75901 GCF_042889785.1 Streptomyces sp. NPDC002476
GGCGGGCGCGCGACGACAGCTGCGGCACCTCGCCGCGTTGTCGGAACGTCCGCATACATCCAGTATGCGGACGCCTCTCCGCCTTGCGATGCACCACATCCGACGCCGCGCGCCGGTCCGCCACGGATTACGGGACAGCCCTCAGGCCGTTTCGTCGAAGTGCCGTCGTTCGGCCGGGGGCCGGACCGTCCGGCGTCCGGCGCTTCCCCGGGTTCTCGGCTCCGCTCGAACAGGGGAGACCCCATTGAACAGGGGAGACCCCATTGATCGGGGGAGACTCCATTGATCGCGAGGCGGAGGATCGTCCTCGCACCGGACGTACGAGGACGACTCCGACAACGCCGCGAACGTGCGTGGCAGACGTCGCACGGCAGGCGGCAGTGTGCCGACCCGGCCTGGCCGCCGCGCCGGCACGCGACGGCCGCATGCCCAGCCGCACACTGACTCGTACGCCCGGCCCGCGCGTACGGCCCCGGAACGGCGGCGAGCCCCTGCGGGACGACTCGCAGGGGCTCGCACGGCAGGGACAGCCAAGGGGCTCGCGCGACGGAGCGGCCAGGGGGCTCGCGCGACGGGGCCGGGGCTCAGACCCAGAGCGTGGCTATGAAGATGTTGGCGAGCGTCAGCCCGCCCACCGCCGCGAAGGCGCCCTTGTCGACCTTCTCCTCGTCGCGCTTGATGTAGACGAGCGCGAGTATGACGACCAGGATCAGCAGCTTCACACCGATCTTGATGTTGTTCACCTCGTGCCCCTGGGCCTGGTGGAGGCCGACCAGCGCGACGCCGGTGACCAGCATCGTGAGCGCGCCGTGCAGCATCGCCGGAACGAACCGGGCCGTGCCCGCGCCCATGGCCTTCATCTGGGTCAGGAAACCGCCCAGCAGCGAGGCGATCCCGATGATGTGCAGGGCGACCAAGACATGAATGAGTACGTCCATGAGGCGCAGCCTAACCCTGCCCATATCACCACTCGACAGGCAGGTGCACGTTCCTGAAGCCACACTCGTGTCTGCACCAATTGCCCGACTCTGATGCGCTTCCCCTGATCAATTGGCGACAGCGGCACGCCAAATTCGGACAATAAGCGTCATTACGACTCTTTCCCGTGCCCTCGGATTAGCGTCCCTGACCAGGTGACCGGCCACACCCCGCTCCGCATCCGGACAAAGCGCCGGTCACCCCGCCGCGAGTGCTCCGGCGGCGGACCGCTCCCGTACCGGTGCCCCGCCGCCGGGCCTCGGGCGGGCCCGCCGGTAGTCCCCGACGGGCAGTCGCCAGGAAGGACGCACGCCCCCGTGGCAGCGCATCGGAAACCCAAGCAGCGCCCGTACACCGGCACTGCCGCCCGCACCGCGGCCGCCCTCGCCTTCGCCGGGGCCGCGACCGCTGCCGCTCTGCCGGGCACGGCGCACGCCGACCCCCGGCGGACCCCCGCCCCGGTCGAGGCCGAGGTGGACCGGCTCTACCGCGACGCGGAGGTCGCCACCGAGAAGTACAACGGCGCGAAGGAACGGACGAGGGCCGCCGCCGAGGACGTCGAAGCCCTGCGCGACGAGGCCGCCCGCCGCACCGACCGGCTCAACACCGCGCGCAACGCCCTGGGCTCGCTCGCCACCGCGCAGTACCGCGGCGGGGTGCTGAACCCGTCCGTGCAGCTGGCCCTCTCGTCCGACCCCGACCAGTACCTGGAACGCGCCTCGTACATGGACCGGATCGCCGATCGCCGGGCCGTCGAGGTCGACGCGGTGGAGCGGCAGGTCGCCCGGATCGTCCAGCTGCGCTCGGAGGCCGGGAAGAAGCTGGCGGACCTGGAGGCGCGCCGGGCCGAGCTGAGGAAGCACCGGGCGACGATCCGGAGCAAACTGGCCGAGGCGCGGCGGCTCCTGGCCACCCTGTCCCCGGCCGACCGCGATGCGTACGCGGACGGTACGCGGTCCGGGGCCCACGCCGACCGCGACCTGACGCGCGGCCCGGTCCTGGCACCGAACGCCCGCGCCGCCGAGGCCGTGGCGTTCGCCTACGGGGCTCTCGGCAAGCCGTACGTCTGGGGCGCGGCCGGCCCGTCCTCGTTCGACTGCTCCGGGCTCACCCAGGCCGCCTGGCGCGCCGCCGGTGTCTCACTGCCCCGCACCACGTACACCCAGATCAACGCGGGGCAACGGGTGTCGCGCTCCGAACTGGCCCCGGGCGACCTGGTGTTCTTCTACCCGGGCGTCAGCCACGTCGGGCTGTACATCGGCAACGGCCGCATGATCCACGCCCCGCGCCCGGGAGCCCCGGTCCGGATCGCCCCCGTCGACCAGATGCCCTTCGCCGGGGCGACCCGGGTGGCGTAGGCTCCCTGATCCGTTCACGCTCCCCCGGCCCGCCACCGGGCCGTACGCACCGGGACGTCACCGGATCAACTGGCTGAAGGACACCCGCACATGACCATGGACGTCGACGTCCAGACCCATGCCCGTACGCTCGCGCTGCGCTCTCCCGACCATCTGCGGGTCGGGCCCTTCACCGTGCGGTACAACCCGGACTGGTCGCTCAAGTACGCCAATTACGCAATTCCCGACCGGGACGCCGAGCCGACGGCGGCGGAGGTCGACGCCCTGGTCACGGCGTTCCGCGAGCGCGGGCGGCTGCCCCGGCTGGAGTTCCTGCCCGGCTGGGCCCCGGCGGTCGAACCGGCCCTGCTCGCCGCCGGTTTCACCGTCGAGAACCGCGCCCCGGTCCTCGCCTGCGCACCGGACGGGCTGCTGCCGGCGAAACCGGTGGACGCCCTCGTGATCGCGGAGCCGGTCACCGACGCGGAGTTCGACGCCGCCGCCCTGGTCCAGCACCACGGCTACGGCGGGACCGGGGAGCCCGAGGGCGGCGAGGCGGCGTGGCTGCGCACGGCGGCCGAGGGTGGCGGGGCCGCCGCGCTCGCCGTGCTCGACGGGGTGCCGGTGGGTGCGGGCGGCTGCTCGGTCCCGGTCGACGGCCTCAGCGAACTGGCCGGGGTCGCGGTCGCCGCCCCGCTGCGCCGCCGCGGCATCGGCGCCGCGCTCTGTGCGCACCTGACGGCGACGGCCTTCGAGCGCGGCTGCCGGGTGGTGTGGCTGGAGCCCGCAGACGCGGACGTGGAACGGATCTACGCGGGCATCGGCTACCGCAGGGTCGGCGAGAAGCTGAACATCTCGCTCGCCGGACCGGACGCCGTACCCGACGAACCCGATGTCCCGCTCGCCCACGACAGGACGGACGGCTGAGCCGCCGCGGCACGGGGGGACGGAACGGTCCGGGCCACGGATGCGATGTGCCCCGGCCGGGCGCCCCGGGACACACCGCACCGGCCGGGCGTCGGGCGGCCGGTTCCGGGCGCCCCGGAGCCGACGTTCCGCAGTCGGCGTTCCGGAGCGGTCGGCCGGGTGTTCCGGTCGCCCGGGGCTGTCGGTTCAGACCAGCCGTCGGGCCGTCGCCCAGCGGGTCAGTTCGTGACGGTTCGACAACTGGAGCTTGCGCAGCACCGCCGAGACGTGCGACTCGACCGTCTTCACCGAGATGAACAGCTGCTTGGCGATCTCCTTGTACGCGTAGCCGCGGGCGATCAGCCGCAGCACCTCGCGCTCGCGCTGCGTCAGCCGGTCGAGGTCCTCGTCGACCGGCGGCGCGTCCGTGGAGGCGAACGCGTCGAGGACGAACCCTGCCAGCCGGGGCGAGAACACCGCGTCGCCCTCCTGGACCCGGAAGACCGAGTCGATCAGGTCGGTGCCGGTGATCGTCTTGGTGACGTAGCCGCGGGCGCCGCCGCGGATGACGCCGATGACGTCCTCGGCGGCGTCCGAGACGGACAGCGCCAGGAACCGCACCGGGTTCTCGACGGCCCCCATCAGCGGGGCGCAGCGGCGCAGCACCTCGACACCGCCGCCGCCCGGCAGGTGCACGTCGAGGAGGACGACCTCGGGGCGGGTCGCCGTGATGACCGTGACCGCCTGGTCGACGTCGGCGGCCTCGCCGACCACCTCGACGCCCGTCTCCTCGGTGCGGCCGATCTCGGCCTGGACGCCGGTGCGGAACATCCGGTGGTCGTCGACGAGCACGACCCGTACCCGGCGGGCCGGCCCCTGGCTCCCGGCCGTCTCAGTGGTCTCCGTCATCGCTCGCCCTCTCCATCTCCAGCTCGACCTCCGTGCCCCCGCCGGGCACCGGACGCAGTCGCGCCGTGCCACCGTTGCGCTGCATCCGGCCGATGATCGACTCTCGTACGCCCATTCTGTCCCCCGGTACGGAGTCCAGGTCGAATCCCGGCCCCCGGTCGCGCACCGACACGAAGACCGTACGGCCCTCGACCTCCGCGTAGACCTGCACGGCACCGCCCTCGCCACCGTACTTGGCGGCGTTGACCATGGCTTCGCGCGCGGCTTGCATCTGCGCCCCCAGCCTCTCGTCCAGCGGGCAGTCCCCGACGACCACGACCTCCAGCGGGACGCCGTGCTTGTCCTCGACCTCGGCGGCGGCGCGCTTGACCGCCTCGGCGAGGGTCTCGGGTTCGTCGTCCTCGTCCTTGCCGGTGCCCTCGGGGTTGTAGAGCCAGTTGCGCAGTTCGCGTTCCTGGGCGCGGGCCAGCCGGCGGACCTCGCCCGCGTCCTCGGCGTTGCGCTGGATCAGGGTGAGGGTGTGCAGCACCGAGTCGTGGACGTGTGCGGCGACCTCGGCGCGTTCCTGGGCCCTGATGCGCATGGTGCGCTCCTCGGAGAGGTCCTGGGTCATGCGCACGAGGTACGGGCCGGCCAGCAGCGCTATGCCGGTGAGGACGGCGATCGCGGCGGTCAGGACGTTGCCGAGCTGGGCGGCGGAGCCGCGTACCACCATGAAGACGGCCAGGCCCAGGCCGACCAGGGCGACCCCGGCGAGCCCCCGGGCCAGGTGCAGGACCCGGCGGCGGTTGCCGGTCTCCATCCAGCGGGCGCGGCGGGCGTTGTCGGCCTGCCGCCACACCAGCACGGAACCGGCACCGATCAGCAGGGCGGGCCAGATGTAGCGGTCGGCCCCGCCGCCCATGTCGACGTTGCCGACGAAGATCATCGCGCCGATGAGCAGCGCGATGAGGGCGAAGACCTGCCCCCTGTCGGGTTTGCGGAGCCTGCGTCTGCCGTCCGGTCCGGTCTCGAAGAGGGGGCGCGGGGCCTCGACTCCGCCGACACCGAGCGGGACGACGATCCAGAACACGGCGTAGAGCAACGCGCCGAGTCCCTCGGCGAAGAACAGGCCGACGAAGACGAAGCGCACCCAGGCGACGGGCAGCCCGAGGTGTCCGGCGAGACCGCGTGCGACGCCGCCGAGCAGCCGCCCGTCGGCGCTGCGGTACAGCTTGCGTGTCGGCGGCTCCTCCGGCTCGGTCCTGACGGAGCTCATGGCCCGGGGCGTGGCGGCTTGCATGACCCGATGGTCACATGCACGGAAGGGACGCGGCATCAGGGTCAGTCCCGGACTCCACCCTGAGAGCCTGCCCGGCCTTGCGCCCCGGGCCGTCGGCGGCGGGCCTCCCCCAGGGGTTCCGTCGGCGAATATCAGGGATCGGCCAGGGTGCGGGCCGGTCCCGGACGCGCGCCCGGCCCGTCACCATGGAGCCATGACCGTTCCCCAGGGCACCTCCCCCGGTGTCGCGCCGCCCCCCGAACCGCGACCGCAACTGCGGCGCAGCCCGCGCCAGAAAGTCGTGGCCGGGGTCTGCGGCGGGCTCGGCCGGTACTGCGACGTCGATCCGGTGATCTTCCGGATCGTGCTCGGGGTGCTGTCCGTCACGGGGGGCATCGGGCTGATCTTCTACGGCTTCGCCTGGCTGCTGATCCCGCTGGACGGCGAGGAGGAGAACGAGGCGCGCAGGCTGCTGTCCGGCCGTGTCGAGGGCGCGTCGCTGATCGCGGTGCTGCTCGCGCTGATCGGGTGCGGGCTGTTCCTCTCCATGCTGGGCAACGGCGGCACGCTGGCGTTCTCCGCGATGCTGTCGCTGGCGGTCGTCGGCTTCGCCGTCTGGACGCAGAACCGCAAGGCGGTGGCGCCCCGGGATCCGTCGCACCCGGCGACCGCGCAGGCGGCGGCGGACGCGCCGCCCGAGGTGAAGGCGCCGCCGTCGCCGGGCAGTCCGTCGTGGTGGCGGGACCCGATCGTCAAGGACGGTACGACGGGGCCGGTGGCGCACGGGTATCTGTGGGGTCCGGCCGACGCGTCGCCCGGCGGGCAAGCCCCGCGCGCCCCGGGGGCGGCGCCGCGGAATGCGTGCCGTGCGCCCCGGCGGGAGCCCGGCACCATGGGCCCGGTCTCCATCGGTGGTCTCGTCTTCCTGCTGGCGCTGATCGCGGGCGGGCTCGGCACGGGACTGACCTGGGAGTCTCAGCCGCTCGGCACGAGCCTGCAGTTCGGTCTGGCCGGGGCGCTCGGGGTGTTCGGGCTCGGGATGCTGGTCAGCTCGTTCCTCGGCCGGACCGGGTTCGGCACGGTCATGCTGGCGATGATGACGGCGGTGCTGCTGGCGGGTGCGTCCGCGCTGCCGAAGGACATCACCACGCAATGGATGCGTGAGGGCTGGCGGCCCGCCACGGTGGCGGCGGTCCGGTCGGAGTACGCGCTGGGCACCGGCGAGGCGCGGCTGGACCTCACCGGGATCAGCGTTCCCGAGGGCGACACCGTCGCGACGGCGGCGAGGGTCGGGGCGGGCCGTCTGGTCGTCGTCGTGCCGAAGGCGGTGACGGTGAGGCTGAACGCCCGGGCGGGCTTCGGCGACATCACGCTGCCGGTCGACCGGACGGGGCAGGTGCCGTCCGAGCGCCCGGGCGACGTGGACGTCCGGCCGTCGCGCAGCGAGCACCGGACGCTGCCGCCGGCCCCGGGGAGCAGGCCCGCGGGTACGGTCGAGCTCACTCTGGAGATCGGTGTCGGACAGGTGGAGGTAACCCGTGCTGCTTCATGAGATCCGTCCGGGCCGGGCGGTGGCGGGCCTGGTGATGCTCGCCCTGGCGGCGGGCTACGCGGCGGACGCGGCGGGTGCCTGGGACGCCCCGTGGGTCTTCTTCTTCCCGCTGTTCTTCGGCGGCCTCTGGCTGGCCACCACCGTGACCTGGGTGAACTATGTGATCCGTCGCCGTCGTGACGCGCGCAGGGCGTCCACGGAGAAGGCCGCTGCCCCGGCGAGCAGCAGCGGCAGCCAGGCCATGAGATAGGCCAGGTCGTTGCCGAAGTAGTAGGGCTCGACCTGCCAGCTGACGGTCAGCCACAGGCTCAGCGAGATCAGTGCCCCGCCGAGCGCGGCGAGCCGTGCCCACAGTCCGATGAGGGTGCCGATCCCGACGGCGATCTCGCCGAAGGCGATGGCGTATCCGAAGGCACCGGGGTTCTTCAGCGCGAGGTCGACGAGGGCCGGGATCGCGGACGAGTCACGTACTCCGCGCATCATCTCGCCGATGGAGTCCGGGCCGCTCGCGCGGAAGAAACCATCGGTCATCAGCTTGTCGATCCCGGCGTAGACGAAGGTGACGCCGAGGAAGATCCGCAGCGGCAGCAAGGCGTGCTCCCGCGCGATTTCCTTGAGCCCTCGCGCCGCGCCCGGACTGCCCACAGTCACTCCATAACTGCGCAAACCTGACACATCCTGCAAATCCTGCATGTTACTTCCCATCCTTCCGTAATCCCGTCATCAGACGATACGTAGAAGGGGCAACGCAGCGCTCTCCCCGATGGGCCGTCTGGCCGGAAGATCCGTCGACGGGACGTCCATCGGGATGAAGACCCGTCAGCGGGAGGCGCCGGCCGTGCGGGGCCCGCCGACCGGGCGGCCGGCGGTCAGTCCGTCACCTCGATCTCCACCGGGTTCGTCTCCACCCCGGCGGCGGTCACGACCTGCACCTCCACCCGGCCCGGCTCCACGTCCACCGGTACCGGAACGGTGAGCACGCCGTCCGTCGGGTTGGCGAAGCCGCCGGTGACCGGGACGAGCGGTACGTGCACATGGACCCGGCCGATCCGCACGACCATGCCCGCCAGCCGGTCCGGGGTCCCGGCGCCGGGCGGCACGAATCCGGCGCCCCGGATCTCGATGTCGTCACCGGTACGGATCGGTGCGTCCAGGTCCCCGGCCTCCCGGGACCGGACCACCGAGAGAACCACCGGGCGCCCGCCCTCCGTGTACTTCCCGGCGAAGTACGCGACCGCCGAGACGGCGACCAGCAACGCGAGCCCCCAGGGCAAGTCGGGCAGCTGCTCGGGCCTGCGGGCCAGCCGGATCGCGGCGAACAGCACCGCGACGGTGCTCACCAGCACGTACTGCACGTCCGTGAAGCTGCCCCGCCCCGAGTCGTCGGTGAGCAGATCGGCGGCGCGCGGCCGCTCGGCCCGCAGCTTCTGAAGCCGCCCGGAGAGGGCCCGTACGCCCACCACCCGGCGCACGACCACGGCTACGGCGCACACCAGCGCCAGCACGGTCACCACCCCGGCGCCCCTGGCCAGGTCCAGTCCTTCGATCAGCGCGTCGCGCTCGGCGTGGTCGGAGGCGCCGGCCAGCTGGAGCGCCAGCACGAGCACGGAGAACACGGCGAGCAGCACCCAGGACGCCGCGACCGCCCGGGAGGTGGAGAGCCGGTTGTCCTCCCCGATCACCGGGGCGAGCAGACCACCGCGGGCCCGGTGGACGTGGGCGGCGGCGGTCAGCAGGGCCGCGGTGACCAGTCCGGCGATCAGACCGGCCGTACGGGCGTTGCTCCAGCCCGCGCCGATGGCGGTGGCGGTCTCTGCGACGACCAGCACGGCCACGCCTCCCCACACCGCGATCAGGGTGCGCCGCCATACCCGGTACAGCCAGGCGTCCCCCGCCTCCCGGCCCCGTTCGGCGACGGTCCTGGCCGACTGGGTCAGCTCGTCCGACACCCACTGCCGGGTCGCGGAGACGGACTGTGCGACCCCTGGCGGCACCCCCTGCCCCGCGGCGAATTCGTCCCGTTTGGCCAGGAAGGCCGCCACCGCGCGCCGATGGCCCTCGCGTGCCCCGTGCGGGCAGCCGCCGCACGTACAGCCGCCGCCGTGCGTGCCGCTCGCCCTCACCTCGTCCAACGCCACGGAGAACGCCGCCCTTTCCAGCCCCGATCCAGCCACGGTCCAGTCAACTCGACTGTGATTGCTGCGAATTGTGCCGTACGGAAGGACCTCGGGCCGCATCGGGGAGACGCACCGGTACGCATCGCAAGAATGTGCGAGCGATCCGGCCGTCAGAAGTCGCCCGATATCACTGGAAGCTGCGACTCGTCGACGCGTCAGAAAGCACGGCTGATCCGGCGCCAGAGCGGCTGATAGTTGGTCCAGGCCACCAGGTCGCCGCCCAGATGCTCCCGCGTGGCGACGGCGTCCCGATGGCCGATCGGCACCGGCTTCCCGGCGGCGCGCGCGGCCAACTGCACCTGGCAGCAGCGCTCCAGGGAGATGAACCACCACGCGGCGGCGTCCACCGTGCCGCCGACGGTCAGCAGCCCGTGGTTGCGCAGCACGATCGCCTTGCGCCCGCCGAGCGCCGCCGCGATCCGGCGCCCCTCCTCCGCGTCGACGACGACCCCGGTGTACGCGTCGTAGAGAGCATGGTCCTCGTAGAAGGCGCAGGCCTCCTGGGTGATCGGTTCGACGAGCTCACCGAGCGCGGACAGGGCCCGCCCGTGCACGGAGTGGGTGTGCGCGACGGCGACGACGTCGGGGCGGGCCCGGTGCACCTGCGCGTGGACGGCGAACGCGGCCTGGTTGACGTGGTGTTGTCCCTCGACGACCTGACCGTCCCCGTTCACCAGGATCAGTTCGTCCGCGGTGATCCCGTCGAACGGAGCCCCGAAGGGATTGACCCAGAAGCAGTCGGCGAACTCCGGGTCGCGCGCGGTGAGATGACCCGAGACACCGTCCTCGTATCCGTACTCACCGAACAGCCGGAGCGCCCCGGCCAGCCGCTCCTTGCGATGGGCGCGCTCCTCCCGCGCCGACGCGTGGACGGGCGGCATCGCGAAGTGGAGCCGGTCCACGGGTACGGGCGTGGGCTCCGGCATGTGCTCGGGCGTGGGCTCGGGCATGACGCCTCCTCGGCTCCCAGGACGTAGGGAGGCGGAAGCTACCGCTGGTCGCGACAAGTGGCCAGGGGTGCCGGGGAGCCGACCGTGTTCGGAGCGGCATTCACCGGCCGCGGTGGTAGATCCGGGTGAGGTCCGCCTCGATCAGGTACGGAACGTCCAGCTTCAGCTCGTTGTGGTAGATGCCCGTCGGGGTGTACGCCTGCCGAGCCGGGTCGAGTTCGTAGACGTACACGATCGGCAGGCCGTCGGCATCCGCCTCCACCCGCCAGAAATGAGCGATCCCGGCCGCGGCGTACTTGCGCGGCTTGACATCGCGGTCACGGTCCTGCGAGTCGGGCGACACCACTTCGACGGCCAGGACGACGTCCTCGGGCGCGTACCAGATCTGGTCCGCGCCGGTGTCCGCCTCCGCCCTGTAGACCAGCATGTCGGGCTCCGGACGGTTTCTCTCGTCGATTCGGATGGTCATCTCGCGGTCGACGTCCAGGTCGCTCGGCAGATGCGCGAGCAGAGCCTGCTCCAGCAGCCACATCGTGCGGGTGTGGAACTTACGCTGCGGACTCGTGAAGACGAGACTCCCGTCGATCAGCTCGGTGTGAGGCGGCAGGTCCGGAAGCCGGTCGAGGTCGTCCGCCGTCCACCCGCCCTCGGGCGGAACGGGCCACCGGTACCGCTGCTTCTCAAGCCTGGGGTCGGGTGCGGCGCTCATGATTGCTCCCATGGGGCAGAGTCTCGTCTCCTCAGCCAGCGTACCCAGCACGAACGGCGATGCCGCCGCCCAAACGAATGAGCGACGGCATCGGCGTCGACCCTGGTGAGGGGGTGCTCCCGGGCGCTGGGCGCGCGGGGATCACTCCCACTCGATGGTGCCCGGCGGCTTGCTCGTCACGTCGAGCACGACCCGGTTGACATCGGCCACCTCGTTGGTGATACGGGTCGAGATCCTGGCGAGGGTCTCGTACGGGAGGCGCGACCAGTCGGCGGTCATGGCGTCCTCGGAGGAGACCGGGCGCAGCACGATCGGGTGGCCGTAGGTGCGGCCGTCGCCCTGGACGCCGACGGAGCGGACGTCGGCGAGCAGGACCACCGGGCACTGCCAGATCTCGCGGTCCAGACCGGCCTCCGTCAGCTCCTCGCGGGCGATGGCGTCGGCCTCGCGGAGCAGGTCGAGCCGCTCCTTGGTGACCTCGCCGACGATCCGGATGCCGAGCCCCGGGCCGGGGAACGGCTGGCGCTGGACGATCTCCTCGGGCAGGCCGAGCTCCTGTCCGACCATCCGGACCTCGTCCTTGAACAGCTGGCGCAGCGGCTCGACGAGCTGGAACTCGATGTCCTCGGGGAGGCCGCCCACGTTGTGGTGGGACTTGATGTTGGCGGTGCCGGTGCCGCCGCCGGACTCGACGACGTCCGGGTAGAGGGTGCCCTGGACGAGGAAGGCGACATCCTCGCCGTCGGCGGCGCCCTCGGCGACGATCTCGGCCTGCGCCTGCTCGAAGACGCGGATGAACTCGCGGCCGATGATCTTCCGCTTCTGCTCGGGGTCGGAGACCCCGGCCAGCGCGTTCAGGAAGCGCTCCTCGGCGTCGACGACCTTCAGCTGGACGCCGGTGGCGGCGACGAAGTCCTTCTCGACCTGCTCGGTCTCGCCCTTGCGCATCAGACCGTGGTCGACGTACACGCAGGTCAGCTGGGAGCCGATGGCCTTCTGCACGAGGGCCGCGGCGACCGCGGAGTCCACCCCGCCGGACAGGCCGCAGATGGCGCGCTTGGTGCCGACCTGCTCGCGGATCAGCGCGATCTGCTCCTCGACCACATTGGTCGTGGTCCAGGTCGGCTCGATGCCGGCGCCCCGGTAGAGGAAGTGCTCCAGGACCTGCTGGCCGTGCGTGGAGTGCAGGACCTCGGGGTGGTACTGGACGCCGTAGAGCTTCTTCTCGTCGTTCTCGAAGGCGGCGACCGGCACGACGTCCGTGGACGCGGTGACGGTGAAGCCCTCGGGGGCGGCGGAGCAGGCGTCGCCGTGCGACATCCAGACCGACTGCTCGGCGGGCGTGCCCTCGAACAGCGTGGAGCCGCTCTTGGTGACGGTGAGCGGGGTGCGGCCGTACTCGCGGGCGCCGTTGTCGTCGACGGTGCCGCCGAGCGTGGTCGCCATCAGCTGGAAGCCGTAGCACATGCCGAAGACCGGCACCCCGGCCTCGAACAGCGAACGGTCGAGCGTGGGCGCGCCTTCCGCGTACACCGACGAGGGGCCGCCGGACAGGATGATCGCCCGCGGGTTCCTGGCCAGCATCTCGGCCACCGGCATCGTGGACGGGACGATTTCGCTGTAGACCCGGGCCTCGCGGACGCGACGGGCGATGAGCTGGGCGTACTGGGCGCCGAAGTCGACAACGAGAACCACGTCGGTCGCGCTGTCGGGAGCGGCGGGGGGTGCTGCTGGCACGGGGGCGGCCTTCCGGCGGTGAGCGGTGAAAAGGGGTTCGGTGCTGTCGATTCTACCGGGGGTGCGGAGTCGGCCGTCGTCCCCGTGGGGCGAGCCCGCCGCCCCCACGGGGCGGGGCCGCCCTCCCGTTACGGGCGGAGGGGGCGGGCGCCGTGCCGTTCCCCCACGTACGGGACCGGGAGTCGCGTACGTACGGGAGGACCGGTCACGCGGGGCGGGGCCGAACGGGCGGGTCTCAGCATCCGGTCGCGCTTGGACAGACCGCGGGGGCGGTCCATACTGGGGCTATGCGTCAGCACACGACCTTCGTCTTTACCTATGGCATCCGGCCCGCCGGCTGCCATGGTCGTGCTGCTTGATCCACTGACAAGCAACGTTCCAGGCGCCCCGGGCCGAAAGGCCCGGGGCGCCTGGCGTTTCCGGACCGGTCGGCTCCGGGGACCGCACCCGCACCCCACGAGGAGTCCCCGCCATGACCAGCACCGCCCCCGCCGCCGCTCCCGCCCCGGCCGACACGGACGCGAGGAGCGTCAGGGACACGCAGAGCCGCGAGGAGAAGACCGGCGCGCGCACCCGGGAGGCCGCCGCGCTGATCGCCGAGGCACGGTCCCGGATCGACACCCTCGACGACCGGATCATCGGTCTCGTCCAGGAACGGATGGCCGTCTCGGCCGTCATCCAGGAGGCGCGGATCACATCCGGCGGCCGTCGCGTCAACCTCTCCCGCGAGATGGAGATCCTCGGCCAGTACCGGGACGCGCTCGGCAAGCCCGGCACCTCCCTCGCCATGACCCTGCTGGAGCTGTGCCGCGGCCGGGTCTGACGGCCCTGCCGCCCGGGGTGTGCGGGCGCATCCCAGTTCGGTCCCGCTCTCACCCGTACGGCGCGTGACCGGGTCCGTGACGGCCTCGTTGGTCCCGGTGTCCGTGCCAGCCAGGGGCGGCTTCGGAAGGAACCACGCGTGGCTCCGCCGGGACGTGAGGCGTACTGCAGGTACGCCGTGGGACCACGGCCCGGCGTGCGTGACCGGTCGGCAGGGGACAGCAGTCCGGTCACCCACGCGGTCGGCTCCGGGGACGCCCGGAGCCGACCGCGTCCGGTCGGAACGGTGCGTACCGCAAGAGTCCGTACGGCCCCCCGGCCCCGGCTCCCGGGCACCGACCCGGTATCGATGCGCGAAGGGCCCCGTCGGCCGGTGTCCGGCACGGCGGGGCCCTCGCTCATGCCCTCTCCACACCGATGCGACGGGCCGGGCCGACGTGAGTGGCGTCACATACGGGATTTGTGAGTCTCCGGACAACCATTGCGGCGAACCGCAAGTCAACCATGCGCACGACCGGTCACCCCCAGTGAGGGCGCGAGGCGTGTGGAAGGGCTGCACTCGGAGGGGGGTGCAGCCCTTTCGACCCCTTCTGCCGCTTCCGCCCCAGTGGTCACATGCGTCACAGCAGTCGCTGCTTGCTTGCTACACACCGTGTTCATCGCGACGTACTCGTCACGCTCACCGCACTCGCAACGCTCACCGCACTCACAGCACGCATGGTGGTCACAACGCGCACGACGCATGCAGCGCTCACGGCACGCACGGCGCTCATGGCTTCTTCCTCGGCGGGACCGTCGGCATGCCGAGGAAGGGCAGCCTGAGCGCGCCGAAGGCGTCCTTCGGCACGGCGGGCGACCGGGGTTCGACCGGGGCCAGCCGTTCGTACGCCTCGCCCTGCGCCGGGCGCGGGTCCTCCTCGCCCTTGTTGGGCCAGAACGACATCGCGCGTTCCGCCTGTGCCGTGATGGTGAGCGACGGGTTGACCCCCAGGTTCGCGGAGACCGCGGCACCGTCGACCACCGATATGCCGGGGTGCCCGTAGAGGCGGTGGTACGGGTCGATGACCCCGTCCTCGGCGCTCGCGCCGATCGGACAACCGCCGAGGAAGTGCGCGGTGAGCGGCATGCCCATCAGCTCGCCGACGTTCGAGCCGGCGAAGCCGTCGATCTCCTCGGCGAGCAGCGTGGCGCCGCGCGTGGCCTCCTCGATCTGTGTCGGGTTGGGGGCGCCGTGCCCCTGCCGCGCGGTGAGCAGTCCCTTGCCGATGCCTCCCGGCTTGCGGTACGTCGTCAGGGAGTTGTCCAGCGACTGCATGACGAGCCCGATGATGGTCCGCTCCGACCAGCGGCGGTTGGACAGCGAGCGGACGGCGAGGGCGGGGTGCCTGGCGACGTTGGCGAGCCAGCCCACCACCCGGCGGCCGCCGTGCGGCGCCTGGCCGCCGTAGGGCACCTGGAGGATGGACAGCGCGCCCATCGCGTTGGATCCCTTGCCGTAGCGGACCGGCTCGATGTGGGTGTTCTCGTCGGGGTGGATCGACGAGGTGATCGCGACGCCGCGGGTGAAGTCGGCGCGCGCGGCACCGTGCTTCCTGCGGTAGCGCCGGTCGGTGGTCTGCGAGCCGACGATCGCCTCGGAGTTGGTACGGGTCAGCTCGCCGAGCCGGTCCGGGATCCGGGGCAGCAGCCCCCGGTCCTTCATGGTGTGCAGCAGGGTCTGGGTCCCGTACGTGCCGGCCGCCACGACCACCTGGCGGGCGCGCAGCCGGGTGGGCTTCGCCTTGCGGCGGCGGCCGGTGGGGACGGTGAGGACGCGGTGGCCGCCCTCCGGATGGCCGGTGATCGCGACGACGGTGGTCATCGGGTGGATGACGGCCCCGGCCTTCTCGGCGAGGTGGAGGTAGTTCTCTTCGAGGGTGTTCTTCGCGCCGTGGCGGCAGCCCGTCATGCACTCGCCGCACTCGGTGCAGGCCCGGCGGGCGGGGCCCGCGCCGCCGAAGTACGGGTCGGCGACCGTGCCGCCGGGCTCCGCCCGCGCCGTGCCGTCGGCGTCCTCGCCGTCGCCGAAGAACACGCCGACCGGAGCGGGGTGGAAGGTGTCGCCGACGCCCATGGCCTGCGCCGCCGCCTTCAGATGGACGTCGGAGGGGGTCGTCGTCGGGTTGAGCCGGACCCCGAGCATCCGCCTGGCCTGGTCGTAGTACGGCTTCAGCTCGTCCTGCCAGTCGGTGATGGACGCCCACTGCCGGTCCTCGAAGAACGCCGCCGGGGGCACGTACAGGGTGTTGGCGTAGTTGAGCGAACCGCCGCCGACACCCGCGCCGGCCAGCACCATCACGTTGCCGAGGAGGTGCACGCGCTGGATTCCGTAGAGACCGAGGGCCGGGGCCCACAGGTAGTTCTTGAGGTCCCAGGAGTTCTTGGGGAGGGTGCCCCGGGTGAAGCGGCGGCCCGCCTCCAGGACCCCGACGCGATACCCCTTCTCCGTCAGCCGGAGGGCCGACACCGCCCCGCCGAAGCCCGAACCGACGACGAGCACGTCGTAGTCGTACGCGGCGTCGTCGTCGGCCCCTTTCGGGGAAGCGGTCCGGTTCCGGGCAGGGCTGTCCTGGGGCATGGCTCTCCTCGGCACGAAAAGGCCTGGTACGAAAAGGGCGGGAGGTGATGCGGCACGACAGCCGTCAGCGCAGGCGGAACGCCTTCATCGCCTTCAGGCTGCGCGTCATGAACGCCGCGTACCCCGCGTCGTCCATGCCGAACGAGGGCGCGAGCGGGATCAGCCGCTGCTGGGCGACGGTCTGTGCCTCGGTGTACTTGAGGATGCCCTCGGAGCCGTGCCGCCGGCCGAGACCGGAGTCCTTCATGCCGCCCATCGGCGACTGCACGCTGCCGTACGCGGGGGCGTACCCCTCGTTGATGTTGACCGTGCCGGTCCGCAGCCGGGCGGCGACCCGGTGGCCGCGCGCGGAGTTCCTGGTCCAGACGCTGGAGTTCAGGCCG
Organism: Streptomyces sp. NPDC002476; assembly: GCF_042889785.1. Lineage (NCBI taxonomy): Bacteria > Bacillati > Actinomycetota > Actinomycetes > Kitasatosporales > Streptomycetaceae > Streptomyces > Streptomyces sp. NPDC002476. Next base: position 16,339 of record NZ_JBIARH010000012.1, read on the forward strand.
TACGGCGTGGCATTGGCGAGGGCCACGGCCTCGTCCTCGTCACGGAAGCGGTAGAGGGACACCACCGGTCCGAAGGTCTCCTCGGAGCAGACCGCCATCGGCGCCTCGACGCCGTCGAGGATGGTCGGCTCGTGGAACAGCGGGCCGATGTCGGGGCGGGCGACGCCGCCCGCGACGACCGTGGCCCCCTTCTCGACGGCCTCGGCGACGTGCCTGGTGACGGTCTCCAGCTGACGTTCGCTCACCAGTGAGCCCATGTCGGCACCGTAGGCGAGGGCGCTGCCGAGCCGCATCGCCTTCGTGCGGGCGGCGAAACGGGCCACGAAGTCGTCGGCGACCGACTCGTGGACGTACAGCCGCTCGATGGAGATGCAGAGCTGACCCGCCGAGGAGAAGCAGGCACGGACGGCGCCCGCGGCGGCCTTCTCCACGTCGGCGTCCTCCAGCACCAGCATCGCGTTCTTCCCGCCGAGCTCCAACGAGACCCCGACCAGCCGGGCCGCCGCACCCTGCGCGACCTCGCGGCCGGTGCGGGTGGAACCGGTGAACGAGACGTAGTCGGCGTGCTTGACGACCTCGGGGCCGACGACCGGTCCCTCACCGAGGACGACCTGGAAGACCTCGGCGGGCAGCCCGGCCTCGATCAGCAGGTCCCGGGCCCACAGGGCGGTGAGCGCGGTCTCCGTGTCGGGCTTCATCACGACGGCGTTGCCGGAGACGAACGCGGGCAGGGCGTCCCCGACGGACAGTTCGAGCGGGTAGTTCCACGGCGCGATCTGGCCGACGACACCGCGCGGCTGGCGCAGTTCGGTCACCTTCGTGAGGGTCGGCACCACCCCGGTGTGCCGCTTCGGCCGCAGGTACGCGCCGGCCCGCCGCCCGTAGTGCCGGGCCGCGACGGCGACGGCCTGCACCTCCTCGTGGGCGTGCAGCCTGGCCTTGCCGGTCTCCAGCTGGATGAGGTCGAGGACCTCGGCCTGGCGGCTGAGGACGAGGTCGTGGAAGCGGAGCAGGACGGCGGCACGGGCGCGGACGGGGGTCGCGGCCCAGGCGGGCTGGGCGGCACGGGCCCGTTCGAAGGCGCCCGCCACGTCCTCGGGCGTGGACTCGGGCAGATCGGCCAGCTTCTCCCCGGTGAAGGGGGTGTGGTTGGCGGTGCGGCCGGAGCCGGCCACATCACGGGTCAGCCGGGCGACCAGGTCGGGCGTCACCACGTCGGCGGCGGTGCGCACGCCCGCCGGGGCCGCGGCCACGGGGTTGGTGCCGGCCGGGGTCGCGGAAGTGCCGTCGGCCGGGGCCGCGGGGGTGGGCTGGGGGGCCTGCGAGTCCGTCATGAGGCCGAGATTACGTCCACCCGACCACTTTGGGTACCCGTGGGTAACAGGTTTTCACGCACCCCACAAAGGTGCCAGTGATCACTGGCAACAAAGCCCCTGATCAGGCCCCCTTCACCACCAGGAGACCCAGCCGGGAGCCCAGTCCGAAGCCCGGTCCGGAGCCGTCCGACCATCCGGCAGTCGGTCACCCGGCAGCCGTCAGTCGGACTCGTCGGGCGCGCGCCAGCCGCGCAGGATCGTGTCGAACTGCGCCCGGGTCGTGTCCCAGTCCTCCGCCGGTCCCGTCATGTACAGCGCGTACTCGGGGCCGCCCGTCTCCCCGAAGTACATCTGGTCGATCGCGTGGCGCGGCCCCGGATGGTTCTTCGTCTCCGTCCAGGTGAACTCCCAGAGCGAGCCGGGCCGGTCCCGGTAGGTGTTGGAGTGCAGGGTCACGCGCTCGTACCCGGGGAGCCGTTCGGAGAGCTGCTTCTCCAGGTTCAGCATGTGCATGTACGAGTTCTCGTAGTCGGGCGCCGGGTCGACGCTGATCCGGATGTAGTGCAGGCCGTTGTCCGGGGTGTAGTCGATCTGGTTGCCGTCCGCCCGGCGCTCCCAGCCGTCCGGCACGGTCAGGCTGAAACCCTCGGGGTCGTCCACCCGGTGCCAGCCGTCGGGTATCTCCTTGGTCTCCGCCCGCTCGCGCGCGGGATCAGGCTTCTTCGAGGGGGTGTTCGCCGGTTCGCCGGGGGTGCCGGGCGCGTGCGTGCCCGTACCGCCCCGCCGGGCGGTGGTGTCGTCGCCACGGTCCGCGTACCTCATCGCGACGAATGCCGCGCCGCCGCCGATCAGCGCGGCGGCGACGAGGACCAGCACCGCCGTACGCCACCGGCCCCGGCTGCGCCGGGTCACCGGGGCCGACGACGGGCCGTTCACCGGGCCCGCGGCGGACTCACCGGGAGGGTGCGGCAGTCGGGCCGTGCCGGGCGCCCCCGTCTCGCCGGGCGGGGCGCCCGGGCCGGCGGCGGTGGCCTGGCCGAGCGTGCCCAGTACCTCGTCGGGAACGCGCTGCGTCGGCACGTACGCCTGCGCCGCCCGGGGCTCGCGGCCCTCCATGGCGTCGAGCAGCATCCGTTCCGTCTCCGCCGCCGACGGCCGGTCCTCGGGCTCCTTGCGGAGCAGCGCGGTGATCACGGGGCCGAGCGGGCCCGCGCGCCCGGGCGGCGGCGGTTCCTCGGTGACCACGGCCTGCATGGTGGAGATCGGGGACGTGCGCCGGAACGGCGAGCGGCCCTCGACCGCGGTGTAGAGCGTGGCGCCGAGCGACCACAGGTCGGAGGCCGGGCCCGGATCGCCGCCCCGTACCCGCTCCGGCGCCAGGTAGTCGATGGAACCGACGAGTTCACCGGTCCTGGTGATGGTCGAGTCGCCCTCGATGGCCGCGATCCCGAAGTCGGTGAGCAGCACCCGGCCGTCGGCGGCGAGGAGTACGTTGCCGGGCTTCACGTCCCGGTGCAGGACCCCCGCGGCGTGTGCCGCGCGCAGGGCGCCCAGCACGTGCAGGCCGATCCGGGCGGCCTCGCGCGGCTCGATCTCGCCGGTCTTCTTGGCCGCGTCGGCGAGCGAAGGCCCGTCGACGTACTGCATGACGATCCACGGCCGGTTGTCGTACTCGATCACGTCATGGACGGTGACCACGCCCGGATGGGTGATCCGGGCGGCGGCGCGGGCCTCCTTCTGCGTGCGCGCGTGCAGGACGATCCGGTCCGCCTCGGCGACGTACTGTCCGGCCGTCAGTTCCTTGACCGCGACCGTGCGGTGCAGCACCTCGTCGTGGGCGCGCCAGACCTTGCCCATGCCGCCGCGCCCGAGGACCTCGCCCAGCCGGTATCTTCCGGCCAGCACCAGTCCCGCGTCCGTACCCTGTGCTCGTTCCACGTAATCCCCGCCCCGTTCCTTCGGAGGCCAGATTACGGAGGGGCTCTCGGCCGCGGAACCTCGCATCCCCGTGGTGACCGCACTGTGATGCTTGTCGCTCGCTCCGCCTTCTGCCGCGCGGCGGACCGGAAGGGCTCAGCGCGTCACCCGGTAGGAGCCGACGGCCTGTTGGTAGATGTCCGAGACCTCGTCGCGCCGGTTCTCCGGGCCGATGACCTGGACGACGTGGTACCGGCCGTCGACGATCAGCGCGAGATTACGGGCGTACACCTCGCGGCCGTTCGCGTCCTGCCAGGTGAACTGGCCCTCGGCCATGGCCTGCCGGCCGATGTCGATCCGGCGCAGCCCGCTCGATCCCGACCAGTCGGACTCGCGGAACGGCCGCAACTCCCGTTCCTTGTCCGCCTGGTACGCCAGCGGGTCGGCGCCTTCGGTCTCGACCGAGTCGCGCCCGGGGACGACGAGCAGGGTGAACCCGTCGCCTTCGTAACGGATCTGACGGTCCGCGTTGGCGGGGGTGCGCCGCCAGCTCTTGAGGACGCCGACCTCGAAGCCCTCCGGGTCCTCGCGCAGGGCGTATCCGGCGGCGAGGGCCACGGCGGAGCGGGTGGTCTGGGGCTGCTGGGCGCCGCCGGGCCGCGCGGAGGACTGGTCGCCCGATGTCTCCGTGCCGGACCGCGGTGCGCCGGACGCCGACGTGTCCGGGCCGCCGGTGCCGGGTTCGGCGCCGGTCCTGTCGTCCGCCCTGGGCATGAACAGCACGGCGTATCCGACGGCGGCGGCCAGGGCCAGCAGGATCAGCACCAGGAGGAGCCGGCCGAGCCGCCTCGGCGACCGTGCCTCGCCGTACGGTGAACCGGGCGGCGGGGTGCGCAGCGCCTTGGGGCCCTTGGGTTCGCGCGCCGCCCGGGCGGTCCGGGGCGCCTTCTCCGGCCGGGGGGCCTGCTCCTCGCGGGGCGGCCCGGTGCGCTCGGGCCGTTCGCGGGTGTGCCGGTGGCGGCCGTGGGCCGCGCCCCGGCCGAAGCGGCGCCTGCGGACCAGTTCGCCGCGGCGGCGCACGACGGGGAGCCGGGTGGCGTCGGCGGACGGCAGCGGGACGACGTCCAGACCGGCCTCGGGTTCGGGCGCGGACCGTACGAGGGAACGCAGCCAGCCGCTCAGTTCCTCGACGTCCGGCCGGTCGGTGGGGTCCTGGCGCAGCAGCGACTCCACGACGGGGCGCAGCGGGCCGCACTCCTCGGCGAAGGCGGGCGGTTCCCCGCACACCATCTGGACCAGTTCGGCGGCGTTCTCCTCGGGGTACGGGGCGTGGCCCTGGACGGCGCGGTAGAGCAGCGCGCCGAGCGCCCAGAGGTCGGTGGCGGGGCCGATCGGCGGGGCCAGCCGCCAGTTCTCGTGTATGGGCCCGCCCTGTTCGGGCGCCCAGCGCTCGGTGACCGCGCCGACGACGGCTATGCGGGCCTGCCGGGCGCGCTCGGCGGCGAGCGGGGTGCCGGGGCCCCGGTACGGGGTGTCGGCGGCGTGCCCGCTCGTCACGAGGTCGTCCCAGCGGCCGGGGCGGTGCTCCTGCCCCGAGTCGTGTGCCGGGAGCGCCGGGACCGGGGCCGGGCCCCAGGTGTCCGTGTGCGCGGCGGACTCGCCGGTGCCTCCGGCGGGGACGGGGCGGCCGTCCCCGGGGCCGTCGCTCCAGATGCCGGTGAGGTGCATCCGGCGGGCGGGAGGCAGGAGTCCGTCCTCGTCCCCGTCGTCGTCGTGACCGGTGCCGTCGTGGTCGTCGTAGCCACCGGCCTCGTCGCCGTACGAGTCGCCGTAGGGGGCGTCGCCGTACGAGGCCTTGGCGTACGGATCCTCGGCGTACAGGGCGTTGGCGTACGCGTCGCGGTTGTACGGACCGTCGGCGTACGGGGCCTCGGCGCGCGGGCCGTCGGCGTACGAGTCCGCGGTGTCCGGGCGGTCGTCCGGCAGGGCGGGACGCCGTGCCGGGAGCGGAGCCGTGTCCTCCGCGTCACCGGAGGACTCCGCCGTACTGGCGCGGCGTCGCTCCTCGCCGATCCGCGCGGCGGCGCGGGCCCCCTCGCGGTAGGCGGCGACGGCCCCGGCGCGCTCGGCCCGCGACCGCTCGGTGCCGTCCTCCCCGGGCGCGGGCGCCGGGAGCGCGGGGCCCACCGGCCGCCGCACGGCCTCCAGTTCACCGGCCGCACCGCTCCACGCGTCCCGCCGGAACGCGTCTCCGCGCCCGGCGTCGTCGCCGTCCCGGTCCCCGTGCGCGTCGCCGTCTTCGTACGCGTACGCGTCGCCGTCTTCGTACGCGTACGCGTCGTGGTCGCCGTCAGCCTCGTGGGCCTCATGAACCTCGGGGGCCTCGTCGTCCCCGTCCCCGTACACGTCGTGGTCGGCGTCACCGGCCGTCCGGCCCTTCTCGACGGACACCTGTCCGGGCGAGGCCGGCAGCTCCGCCGGGGGCGGCGGCAGGGACGGCCGGGGCGGGGCGAACACCCCGGCCGGGTCCGTCCCGCCCGCCGGGCGGCCGTAGGAGAGTTCCTCCTCGTCGTCCGGCTGGGGCGTCGACACGTACCCGCAGAGCGCCTCCTCCGCCGCCCCGGCCGCCAGGCCGGTCAGCACGACGCGTCCGTCGTCGCAGATCAGCACCGTGCGGACGGTGATGTTGCGATGGGTCCAGCCATGGGCGTGCAGCACCCGCAGCGCGGTCAGCACGTCGGAGCCGATCTCGGCGGCACGGAACGGGTCGAGCGGACGCTCCGCGAGCAGCGCCGCGAGCGGGCGGGCCGCGACGAACTCGCTCACGATCCAGAGCGATCCGGCCTCCGCGAACACGTCGAAGACCTGGTCGAGTCTGGGGTGGTCGGGGATCCGGGCCGCCGCCTGCGCCGCCTCGACGGCCCGCCGCACCGCCGGGTCCGCGGGACGCCGCACGGCCCGCCCGGTGACCTGCCGGACCGAGGGCACCGGGCCCTCCTCGTCGAGCACCTCGGCGTCCACCACCTCGGGCAGCGGCACCTGACGGACCAGCACCTCCTGCCCGCTGTAGGTGTCGAACGCCCGGGTCTCGACCAGTTCGTACTCATCGGACGGAGGCAGCGGAAGGCGGTAGCGGTCGGCGAGCACCCGACCCATGTAGTCGTTCATGACGCCTCCCCAGAGCGTGCCTACCCCCGGCCATGAAGACCACTCGCACACGTCAACCACGTGCGCTCCGCAAGCGGTTGACCGACCGTCCCATCGTGTACGGTCTCAGGCTCTCACGATACGTGGCGCGTGACAGCACCGCGCCGGGGTCGGCACATCCCGGCGCTCCCCCGCCCGCGGGTCAGTCGGTGGACTCGAAGGTGCCGAGCGCGGTGGCGCGCAGGGTCCGGCACTGCTCGTCGTCCCATTCGCTCGCCGGACAACTGATCATGATCGCGTAACCGTGCTTCGCGTCGACCTTGAATCCCCGGTTGAGCACGCGGACCCGCTCGCCCTGCTGGACGCGCTCGAACTGCCAGTCGGCGACCGTCGGATAGCCGTTGTAGTCGACCTCCTTCACGCCCAGGTGGCGGTAGCCCTTGCTGGTGGCCGCGACACCCTTCTTCGCGGCGTTCCAGGCCGCGGCCGCGTCATCGCCGGGTGAATCGGTGTAGTCGACCTGGAGGCGCGGGAAGCCGCCGTCGGTGTTGTAGATGGCTCCGGAGTTGCTGCCGGCCGTGCGGTCGAACCGGAAGTCCTCGGGCATCGCGATGGAGAAGTGGAACTTCTTGTTGGCGACGGCCTTGTAACCGTCGGGCAGCGCGTCGTCCGGCTTGTCGTCCTTCGAACCGTCCGTCCCCGTGTCCGGGCCGTCGCCCTGGCCCTTGTCCTGGCCCGCGTCCTTGTCCTGGTCCGGGGCGCCGCCGTCCGCGGGCTTGGCGCCGTCGCCGCTGTCGGCGTCCGGGGAACTGCCGGAGGCCGCGGCCCCGGCCGAGGTGGCCTTGTCGTTCTTGCCGTTGCCGGCGCTCGCGTCCTTCTTTTCGTCGCCGTTGCCGAGCGTGAGCGCGAGGACCGTGGCGGCGACGGCGAGCACGATCACGGCCGCGATGACGGCCAGGGTGCGGCGCGGCACCACGTCCGTGAGGGACGCGCGGGGCGGGGCGGCCGGGGGCATGGCCTGGCGCTGCGGCGGTACGGCGGCGGTGGCCGCGCCTCCAGCCGCGCCCGCCCTCCTCGCCGCTCCCGCCGCCTCCGAGGAGGACGCGGCGGGCTTCGCGGACGGCCGGGCGCCGTTCGCCGGAGCGGCGGGCGGCGGCACCGAGGGCTTGGGCGGTGCGGTGGCCGGAGTCGCGGCGGCCGGAGTCGCGGCGGCCGGTGCCGCTTTCGCCCCGCGTACGGAACGCAGGGCGCCCCGCAGCCGGTCGCGGGTGCCCTCGCCCGGCTCACCGGACTTCGCTGCCGTCCGGCCGCCGCCCTCGGCGGACTTCCCGGGCAGCGCCATGATCCGGGTCTCCTCGGCGGGCGGCGACACCACCGGTTCCGGCTTCTCGGGGGCGTGGATCACGTCGTCGAGCAGGGCGCGCGCGCCCGCGTCGTCGAGCCGCTGGTCGGGGTCCTTGGCCAGCAGGCCGTAGATGACCTCCTTGAGCGGACCGGCGTTCTTCGGTGGGTCGAGCGGCTCGGTCATCACCGCGGTCAGGGTGGCGATGGCCGACCCCTTGTCGTACGGCGGTGTCCCCTCGACGCTCGCGTACAGCAGGCCGCCGAGCGACCACAGGTCGGCGGGCGGTCCCGGCTTGTGCCCCCGCGCGCGCTCCGGCGAGATGTACGAGGGCGCGCCGACGAGCATGCCGGTCGAGGTGACGGACGGGTCGCCCTCGACCTGCGCGATGCCGAAGTCGGTCAGCACGACCCGGCCGTCCTCGGCGATCAGTACGTTGGACGGCTTCACGTCGCGGTGCAGGATGCCCTCGCGGTGCGCCGAGCGCAGCACGTCGAGGATCGCGAGGCCGACCTCGGCGGCGCGCCTCGGAGTCAGCACGCCGTCCTCACGGATGGCCTCGGCGAGGGACTTGCCCTCGATCAGCTCCATCACGATCCACGGCCGGTCGTCCTCGTCGACCACGTCGTAGACCGTCACCGCGCCGTTGTTGCGGATCCTGGCGATCGCCTTGGCCTCGCGCAGCGTGCGCGTGATCAGACGGCGCTTCTCGTCCTCGTCGATGGCCGTGGGAAACCGCAGTTCCTTGACCGCGACCGTACGCCCCAGCGTCTCGTCCACGGCACGCCAGACCGTGCCCATACCGCCCCGGCCGAGCACCGCCCCGAGCCGGTACCGCCCCGCGAGAAGACGTCCGTCCTTGTCCCGTTGGGGCTCTTGTGCCTGCTCCGCCTCCGACATGCGTCCCCTCTGCGATCAACCCGCCCTGGCAGAGCGTTCATTGTCCCTCACCCCGGGACCGGTCCTGGTGCCGGGTCCGTGGGCCCGGTCGTGGGTCCGGTCCACGGGCCGGTCCTGGTGCCGGGCCGGCGCCCCGGTCGGGTGCCCGGTCCACGGACCCGTCATGATGGGCCCCGAGGAAGGGAATCCCCGCCATGCCGACACTCCGGGCGCTGTTCTCCGTCCCGTTGCTGCTGGCGCTGCTGGGACTGGGCACGACGCCCCTGCACAGGGAACCACACCTCACCCCCGCGGCTTCCCACCTTTCCCGGCTTGTCGCCGAGGGCGGCGCTCCCTCGGCGGCATTGCTGGCCGGTCGCGCCTCCTCGGCACCGTACGGCACCTTCCGCTCGACGGGGCCCGGCATCCGCAGGGTGGACCGGTTCCGGGCCGGCAGCATCACCAAGACCTTTGTCGCCACGGTCGTGCTCCAACTCGCCCGGGAGAAACGGCTGCGGCTGTCGGACTCCGTCGACCGGCTGCTGCCCGGCCTGATCCGGGGCAATGGCAACGACGGCCGCCGCATCACCCTGCGGGCCCTGCTCAATCACACCAGTGGCCTCCCCGACTACACGGCCGACGCCCCGCCCCTGCCCGTCTCCGCCGGTTCCCCCGTCCGGCCGCCGTCCGCCGTCGACACGGTCCGCATCGCCCTGTCCCACCGGCCGACGAACCCTCCCGGCCGCTACACCTACTCCAACACCAACTACGTCGTCCTCGGGCTCGTCGTCCGGCGCGTCACGGGGCACGACTACGCCGAGGAGATCCACCGACGCATCATCACCCCCCTGCGTCTCACCGGCACATCCCTGCCGGGCTCCCGGACCTCGCTGCCCTCACCGCACGGCCGGGGCTTCACGCGCGACCCGGCCGACGGCTCCCTTCGCGACGTCACCGCACTGGACCCGCGCACCGCGGGCGCGGCCGGGGAACTGATCTCCACGCTCGACGACCTGAACCGCTTCTACGCGGCCCTGCTCGGCGGCCGTCTCCTCCCTCCCGCCCAGCTCGCGGACCTCTTCGACACCACCGCCACGCGCGGCGTCTACGGCCTGGGCGTCTATCCGCAGAAGCTCTCCTGCGGCGTCACCGTCTGGGGCCACAACGGGCACATCCCGGGCAGCTACGTCCGGACCGCGGCCGCCCCCGGGGGCCGCCACATCCTGACGTTCCGGGTCGACACGGACAGCCTGGCCGGCGCGCCGGAACTCGAACGGGCGCTGCTCGACGCGGAATTCTGCCCCCGCGCGCACGGCGGCCGAGCCCGCCCCGCCGCGCACACCACCGCACCGAGGCGGACGTTCGACGACCGGGCCTGGGACAGGAAGCCCTCGGGCTGGGGCGGGACAGCCCTCAGAGCCTGTCGGGTGACCTCTGACCGGGCGGCCACGCCCTGGCACGCGCGCTTCCGGTGTTGCCGAAATGCCCTCGTAGCTCAGCTACGAGGACATCCCGGCGCCTTGGAATCGCACGCACCACGCCGCGTCCGCTTTCCGATCGAAGGTCACCCGACAGGCTCTCAGAGGGGCACGATGTCCGGCGCGCCGAGCCGTGCCGCGTCCGCCGTGAGGTCGTCCGGCTGACGCTGCGACTCCCGTTCCGCCTGCACCCGCTTCTCGTAGTGCTCGACCTCCCGGTCGATCTGCCGCTCGTCCCAGCCCAGTACCGGTGCCATCAGCTCCGCGCAGAGCCGGGCGCTGCGCGTGCCCCGGTCGAAGGTCTCGATGGAGATCCGGGTGCGCCGGGTCAGGACGTCGTCGAGGTGCCGGGCGCCCTCGTGCGAGGCGGCGTAGACGATCTCGGCCTTCAGGTAGTCGTCGGCGGCGGGCAGCGGCTCGCCCAGGACCGGGTCGGCGGCGATCAGTTCCAGGATCTCCTCCGTCAGGGAGCCGTAGCGGTTGAGCAGATGCTCGACGCGGACGACGTGCAGCCCCGTCCGGGCGGCGATCCGCGCGCGGGCGTTCCACAGCGCCCGGTACCCCTCCGCGCCCAGCAGCGGGACGTCCTCCGTGACGCATTCCGCCACCCGCTGGTCGAGACCGTGCACCGCCTCGTCCACGGCGTCCTTCGCCATCACGCGGTACGTGGTGTACTTGCCGCCCGCCACGACGACGAGGCCCGGCAGCGGATGCGCCACCGTGTGCTCGCGCGAGAGCTTGCTGGTCGCCTCCGACTCGCCGGCCAGCAGCGGGCGCAGCCCCGCGTAGACGCCCTGGACGTCGTCCCTGGTCAGCGGGGTGGCCAGCACGCTGTTGACGTGTTCGAGGAGGTAGTCGATGTCGGCGCTGGACGCCGCCGGGTGCGCCTTGTCCAGGTCCCAGTCCGTGTCGGTCGTCCCGATGATCCAGTGCCGTCCCCACGGGATGACGAAGAGGACGGACTTCTCGGTCCGCAGGATCAGGCCGGTCGAGGAGTGGACGCGGTCCTTCGGGACGACCAGGTGGATCCCCTTGGACGCCCGGACATGGAACAGCCCGCGCTCCCCGATGAGCGCCTGGGTGTCGTCCGTCCACACGCCGGTCGCGTTCACCACCTGCTTGGCCCTGACCTCGTACTCCCCTCCCGCCTCGACGTCCTGCACCCGGGCGCCGACGACCCGTTCGCCCTCCCGGAGGAAGCCGGTCACCCGCGCCCGGTTCGCCACCCGGGCGCCGTACGCGGCGGCGGTGCGCACCAGCGTCGCCGTGTAACGGGCGTCGTCCATCTGCGCGTCGTAGTACTGCAATGCCCCGACCAGGGCGTCCTTCCGCAGCGCCGGGGCGACCCGCAGCGCGTCGCGGCGGGAGAGGTGCCGGTGGACGGGCAGACCGCGGCCGTGTCCCGACGACACCGACATCGCGTCGTAGAGCGCCACGCCGGAGCCCGCGTAGAACCGCTCCCAGCCCTTGTGCCGCAGCGGGTAGAGGAACGGCACGGGCTTCACCAGATGCGGGGCCAGCCGCTGGAGGAGCAGTCCGCGCTCCTTCAACGCCTCCCGGACGAGCGCGAAATCCAGCATCTCCAGATACCGCAGCCCGCCGTGGATCAGCTTGCTCGACCGGCTCGACGTGCCCGAGGCCCAGTCGCGCGCCTCGACCAGGCCGGTGGAGAGCCCTCTCGTCGCCGCGTCCAGCGCCGTACCGGCGCCGACCACGCCCGCCCCCACGACCAGCACGTCCAATTCGCGCTCGGCCATGGCGGCGAGCGCCTCGGCGCGATCCGCGGGTCCCAGTGTCGCTGTCCTCACTGCTGCCTCCCGGGTGGCTCGGGCTGGTCCGGCACGGGACGCGGCCCGACCGATCGGTCGGACGCCGCGGCCCGCCCCTCGATTCTGTCCGCCGTCCACGACTTCGGCCACCGCCTGTGGACAACCGCGGAGGACAACGGGGGCGGCACGGGCCTCGCGACACCTTACAAATGCTGCATATAGGTCATATTTACGCCTAGTCTGACATTGCGCTGTCCCCAGCGGTTGCGCTTTCTGCTCTCATGGACATGTACCGGCCGGTTACACGGAGGACGCCAACCTCCGTGCCCCGCCCGGTCCGAGGGAAGGACGGTCCCATATGCCCGCAGACCTCGCTGTCATCGGACTCGGCCACCTCGGCCTGCCCCTCGCACAGGCCGCCGTGGCCGCCGGCATCGAAACCGTCGGCTACGACACCGATCCGCGCGCCCACGCCGAACTCGCCGCCGGCCGCACCCCCGTCGAGGGCTCCCTCACCGCATCGGACGTCCGCCGGATGCTCTCGGGGGGCTTCCGGCCCACCACCGACCCGGCCGAACTCGGCCGGGTCCGCACCGCGGTCATCTGCGCCCCCACCCCGCTCGGCGACGACCGCACCCTCGACCTCACCGCGCTCACCGACGCCACCCGCGCGCTCGCCGCCCGGCTGCGCCCCCACACCACCGTGCTGGTGGAGTCGGCCGTACAGCCCGGCACCACCGAGGGACACATCCGGCCGCTCCTCGAAGAGGGCTCGGGGCTGCGCGCCGGACGGGACTTCCTCCTCGCCCACGCGCCGAGCCGCCTCGACCCCGGCAACCGGACCCACGTCCACGCCAACACCCCCAGGGTCATCGGCGGCCTCACCCCCGTCTGCACCGAATCCGCCGCCGCCTTCTACGGACGGCTCACCGACAAGGTGGTCCGCGCCCGCGGGCTGCGCGAGGCCGAGATGACGAAGGTGCTGGAGACCAACTTCCGGCACGTCAACATCGCCCTCGTGAACGAGATGGCGGTGCTCTGCCACGACCTCGGGGTCGACCTGTGGGACGTCATCCGGTGCGCCGAGACCAAGCCCTTCGGCTTCCAGGCGTTCCGCCCGGGGCCCGGCGTCGGCGGACACGGCGTCCCGGTCGACCCGGGACGCCTCCCGTACCACAGCCGCACCCCCGGCCACCCGCTGCGCATGGTCGCGCTCGCCCAGGAGATCAACGACCGGATGCCGCAGTACGTGATCCAGCGCTGCGCCACCCTGCTGAACGAGCACGGCAAGTCGGTGCGCGGCGCCCGCGTGCTGCTCCTCGGCGTCACCTACAAGCCCGACCTCGCCGACCAGGAGGCGTCCGCCGCCCGGGAGATCGCCTCCCGGCTGCTCGACATGGGCGCGCAGACCGGCTACCACGACCCGTACGTCCTGGACTGGCGGGTACGGGACCTTCCCGTCCCGCGCGCCGACTCGCTGTACGAGGCCGCGTCGAACGCCGACCTCACGGTGCTGCTCCAGCACCACCGCACGTACGACCTCCAGGGTCTCGCCGTGAAGGCCCAACTGCTCCTGGACACCCGGGGCGCGACCCCGGCGGGGGCCGCGCACCGGCTGTGAACCAGGCATTCCGGGGGCTGCGGGAGCTTCGGGGTCTTCAGGGATTCCGGTAGGCGATGTCATAGCCGACTGCTAGCCTGCGGCGTCACTTCTCGCACAATCGTGCGCTTCCGCTCCAAGGGGGATCCCACCATGAGCCAGCCCGTGCCGCCGCCGGACCAGCAGCCCGGCTCCCAGCCCGTCGACGGCAACCCGTACGCCGCCCAGCAGCCCGGCGCCCAGCCGGGAGACGGCAACCCGTACGCGGGCCAGCAGCCCGGGGCCCCGACCGGCAACCCGTTCGCCGGTCAGCAGGCCGGTGCCTACGGCCAGCCCGGCCAGCCCGGCCAGCCCGCCCCCGCGTTCGGCGGCGCGCCCTTCGCCCCGCCGGCGCCGCCCCGCGACAAGGTGGCCCTCGGCCTCGTCGCGGCCGTGGTCGCCGCGCTCGTCGGTGCCTTCCTGTACGGCGTCATCGCCGGAGCGATCGAGCGCGAGGTCGGCTACATCGCCATCGGCGTCGGCTTCCTCGTCGGCTTCGCGGCGAGCAAGGTCGGCGGGCGCAACCCGATCCTGCCCGTCGTCAGCGCCGTGCTGTCCGTGGGCGCCGTCTACCTCGGCCAGCTGATCGGCATCTCGATCATCCTGTCCGACCTCGTCCACCAGTCCGCGTCCACCCTCTTCATCGACCACTTCGACGCGCTGACGAAGGCGTGGAGCGAGGGCTCGGACTTCATGACCTACGTCTTCCTGCTGCTCGGCGCCATGGCGGCCTTCGGTGGCGCCAAGAAGGCGTGACCGGGACGGCGTGCCCACGAAGGCGTGATCGAGAAGGCCTGATCGAAAAGGCGCGCCCCGCCGGACATGGGCGAAGGCCCCGGAACCCACTGCGGTTCCGGGGCCTTCGCCCATGTGCGCCCGCCGGAGGCGACCGGCGGACGCGAGACGGTCAGCGGCGGTGCTGCGAGTCCGCCACCGTCACCTCGACGCGCTGGAACTCCTTGAGTTCGCTGTACCCCGTCGTCGCCATCGCCCGGCGCAGCGCACCGAAGATGTTCATCGAGCCGTCCGGCGAGTGCGAGGGACCGGTGAGGACCTCCTCGGTCGTGCCGACGGAACCGAGGTCCACCAGCTTGCCGCGCGGCACGTCCTCGTGCACGGCCTCCATGCCCCAGTGCCGGCCGCGGCCCGGCGCGTCCGTCGCACGGGCCAGCGGGGAGCCGATCATCACGGCGTCCGCACCGCAGGCGATGGCCTTCGGCAGGTCGCCGGACCAGCCGACGCCGCCGTCCGCGATCACGTGCACGTACCGGCCGCCCGACTCGTCCATGTAGTCGCGGCGGGCCCCGGCCACGTCGGCGACCGCCGTCGCCATCGGCACCTGGATGCCGAAGACGTTGCGCGTGGTGTGCGCGGCGCCCCCGCCGAAACCGACGAGCACACCGGCCGCACCGGTACGCATCAGGTGCAGGGCGGCGGTGTAGGTGGCGCAGCCGCCGACGATCACCGGGACGTCCAGCTCGTAGATGAACTGCTTGAGGTTGAGCGGCTCGGCCGCGCCCGACACGTGCTCGGCGGAGACCGTCGTACCGCGGATGACGAAGATGTCCACACCCGCGTCGACGACCGCCTTGGAGAACTGGGCCGTGCGCTGCGGGGAGAGCGCCGCCGCGGTGACGACCCCGGCGTCGCGCACCTCCTTGATGCGCTGCCCGATCAGTTCCTCCTGGATCGGGGCGGCGTAGATCTCCTGGAGGCGGCGGGTGGCGGACTCGGCCGGCATCTCGGCGATCTCGTCCAGCAGCGGCTGCGGGTCCTCGTACCGGGTCCACAGCCCTTCCAGGTTGAGGACACCGAGACCGCCCAGCTCACCGATGCGGATCGCGGTCTGCGGGGAGACCACCGAGTCCATGGGGGCGGCCAGGAACGGCAGCTCGAAGCGGTAGGCGTCGATCTGCCAGGCGATCGAGACCTCCTTCGGGTCGCGGGTTCGGCGGCTCGGAACGACGGCGATGTCGTCGAACGCGTATGCCCGGCGGCCGCGCTTGCCGCGCCCGATCTCGATCTCAGTCACGATGGTGTGGCCTTTCCCTCTATGTCTGCGCTGTCCAGTATCCCCGACACACGGCGGAGGGGCGGTCCCGGGAGTTCCCGGGCCGCCCCTCGGCTGCGCTGACGCGTTACTTCCTGCTGTAGTTCGGCGCCTCGACCGTCATCTGGATGTCGTGCGGGTGGCTCTCCTTGAGACCCGCGGAGGTGATCCGGACGAAGCGGCCGTTGGCCTGGAGCTCCGGCACGGTGCGGCCGCCGACGTAGAACATCGACTGGCGCAGACCGCCGATGAGCTGGTGGACGACCGCGGAGAGCGGGCCGCGGTAGGGGACCTGGCCCTCGATGCCCTCGGGGACCAGCTTCTCGTCGGAGGCGACACCCTCCTGGAAGTAGCGGTCCTTGGAGAACGACTTGCGGTCGCCGCGGGACTGCATCGCGCCGAGCGAACCCATGCCGCGGTACGACTTGAACTGCTTGCCGTTGATGAAGAGCAGCTCGCCCGGGGACTCCTCGCAGCCCGCGAGCAGCGAGCCGAGCATCACGGTGTCCGCGCCGGCCACCAGGGCCTTGGCGATGTCGCCGGAGTACTGCAGGCCGCCGTCGCCGATGACCGGGACACCCGCCTCCTTCGCGGCGAGCGAAGCCTCGTAGATCGCGGTGACCTGTGGGACGCCGATACCGGCGACGACGCGGGTGGTGCAGATGGAGCCGGGGCCGACGCCGACCTTGATGCCGTCGACACCGGCGTCGATCAGCGCCTGGGCGCCGTCACGGGTGGCGATGTTGCCGCCGATGACGTCGACGCCGGACGCGTTCGACTTGATCTTGGCGACCATGTCGCCGACCAGCCGGGAGTGGCCGTGGGCGGTGTCCACGACGATGAAGTCGACACCCGCCTCGATCAGCGCCTGGGCCCGCTCGAAGGCGTCCCCCGCGACACCGACGGCGGCGCCGACCAGCAGCCGGCCCTCCTTGTCCTTCGCGGCGTTCGGGTACTGCTCGGCCTTGACGAAGTCCTTGACGGTGATGAGGCCCTTGAGGACGCCCGCCTCGTCGACCAGCGGAAGCTTCTCGATCTTGTGACGGCGCAGCAGCTCCATGGCGTCCACGCCGGAGATGCCGACCTTGCCCGTGACCAGCGGCATCGGCGTCATGACCTCGCGCACCCGGCGCGAGCGGTCCGGCTCGAACGCCATGTCGCGGTTGGTGACGATGCCCAGCAGCTTGCCGGCCGCGTCGGTGACCGGGACGCCGCTGATGCGGAACTTGGCGCACAGCTCGTCGGCGTCGCGCAGGGTCGCGTCCGGGTGCACCGTGATCGGGTCGGTGACCATGCCGGACTCGGAGCGCTTCACCAGGTCGACCTGGTTGGCCTGGTCGGCGATGGAGAGGTTGCGGTGGAGCACACCGGCGCCGCCCTGCCGGGCCATGGCGATCGCCATGCGGGCCTCGGTGACCTTGTCCATCGCGGCGGAGAGCAGCGGGACGTTCACCCGCACGTTCTTGGAGATGTACGAGGAGGTGTCGATCTGATCGGGCGCCATGTCGGACGCGCCGGGCAGCAGCAGCACGTCGTCGTATGTCAGCCCGAGCGTCGCGAATTTCTCGGGCACTCCGTCGACGTTTGCAGTCATGACACCTTCCCCAAATGGCCTTGATCGGTGCGGATGTCCATGCTAACGGCCTTCGCGCGTGTCTCATTCCACGTGCAAGATCACCTACAGGTTCTGTAGGTTCGTACGGGACCGGAGCGGCACGGATCGTGCACGAACGGTACGCACGAGAGGCGCGGGACGTACGCGGCACCGTGGCGGGAACGGGGGCCGGAGCCGGGGAAGTGCCCGTCGCCCGGCCCGGATCACTGCTCGGCGAGCGCCCGCAGCCTGCTCAACGCACGGTGCTGGGCGACCCGGACGGCGCCCGGTGACATGCCCAGCATCTGCCCGGTCTCCTCGGCGGTCAGGCCGACCGCGACCCGCAGCACGAGCAGCTCGCGCTGATTGTCGGGGAGGTTCGCCAGGAGCTTCTTGGCCCAGGCCGCGTCGCTGCTGAGCAGCGCGCGCTCCTCGGGGCCGAGCGAGTCGTCGGGCCGCTCGGGCATTTCGTCGGAGGGCACGGCCGTCGACCCCGGATGCCGCATGGCGGCCCGCTGGAGATCGGCCACCTTGTGGCCCGCGATGGCGAAGACGAAGGCTTCGAAGGGCCTGCCGGTGTCCTTGTAGCGCGGCAGCGCCATGAGCACCGCGACGCAGACCTCCTGCGCCAGGTCCTCGACGAAGTGGCGCGCGTCACCGGGCAGACGACTCAGCCGCGACCTGCAGTAACGCAGCGCCAGCGGGTGAACATGGGCCAGCAGATCATGGGTGGCCTGCGCATCGCCCTCGACGGCGCGGTGCACCAGTGCACCGATCGCCGTCGTCTCGTCGTCGCGCATCGGACCATGGTGCCTCGGAGTCTCGTCCTCCGCTCCGCCGCGTCCGTAGTTGTGCACCGAAGCGTTATGAGCGGGTGCGCCGGAAGTCATGTCCTGCGCCCTCCCCTTCCGCTCGACCGAATCGTTCCCGAGGAACTCCACGTCTCAAGGATGCGGCATCGGCCGTGAAGCGTCACATGTCGTCGGCCCGGCGGACACGGTCGGCCCGGCGGACACCACCGGTGCGACGGTGCCCGCCCCGCGCGCGGCGGTCGCGACACCCCGCCCGCCGGAGCGCGGACGGGGAGACGGTCGACCGCCGGTCACGACCGGCTCTCAGCGGACCAGGCCCCAGCGGAAGCCGAGAGCGACGGCGTGGGCGCGGTCCGAGGCGCCGAGCTTCTTGAACAGACGCCTGGCGTGCGTCTTCACCGTGTCCTCGGAGAGGAACAGCTCACGGCCGATCTCGGCGTTCGAGCGACCGTGGCTCATCCCTTCGAGCACCTGGATCTCCCGCGCGGTGAGCGTGGGCGCGGCACCCATCTCGGCCGACCGCAGCCTGCGCGGCGCGAGCCGCCACGTCGGATCGGCCAGCGCCTGGGTGACGGTGGCCCGCAGCTCGGCGCGGGAGGCGTCCTTGTGGAGATAGCCGCGGGCACCGGCGGCGACCGCGAGCGCGACGCCGTCCAGGTCCTCGGCGACGGTCAGCATGATGATCCTGGCGCCGGGGTCGGCGGAGAGCAGCCGCCGGACCGTCTCCACACCCCCGAGACCGGGCATGCGTACGTCCATCAGAATCAGATCCGAACGGTCGGCGCCCCAGCGGCGGAGGACTTCCTCGCCGTTGGCCGCCGTCGTCACACGCTCGACGCCGGGCACGGTCGCGACCGCGCGACGGAGCGCCTCTCGGGCAAGCGGGGAGTCGTCGCAGACGAGGACGGATGTCATGGCCGCCCTCCGCAGCTGATGCGCGTCACCTTGAGCCTCCAGGCTGTTCACAAGTCGTCACCTGAGCGGTTGACGCTCTCGGACATCTGCCCGATCGCTTTTTCTGTCAACCACTTCCGCCCTCTCAACGATGGTCACTCGAAAGAGTTACGGGTTCGACGGCAGGGTTCGGCACTCTACGTGAGGGAGCGCGCACGGAGGAGAGCGACGCGGATCGTCCAGCTATCAACCGGTTCTTCATATGAAGGTATGCCCCATTTAGCGGGTCTTCTTCCCTTTTCCAGGTGTCTATGGCTAGATTCACAATCAGTCATATTTACATCTACTTGCACCGTGGATGTAGGTGTCATGGACACAATCAAAATAGACGGCACCGGACGACAACGACGTTTCCGACTCAGCATGGTTTGAGGGGACAAGCAATGGCAGATTTCTCCCGCCTTCCCGGACCCAACGCCGATCTGTGGGACTGGCAGCTGTTGGCGGCCTGCCGCGGGGTCGACAGCTCGCTGTTCTTCCACCCCGAGGGTGAGCGCGGGGCGGCACGCAGCGCCCGCGAGAACTCGGCGAAAGAGGTCTGCATGCGATGCCCGGTACGCGCCGAATGCGCGGCACACGCGCTGGCCGTACGGGAGCCCTACGGCGTGTGGGGCGGACTCACCGAGGACGAGCGCGAGGAGCTCATGGGGCGGGCCCGCAACCGTCTGATCGCGGCGTCGGCACCGTCGAACGGCGTTCCGTCCCCGGCGGGGCACGGCTGATCCCGGCGGCCCACGCGGTCCATAAGACGAAAAGCGTTTCTCCATCACCACCCGACCACCGAGGGAGGCCGGGTCACAGGCAGGCCCCGAGCCGGGTCACGCACGCTTCCGAGCCGCGCAGGCCCCCGGCACGGGTCACACGCGCGGCCTCCCGCGCCGCGTCACGGGCAGCGCCCGGCCGGCGGGCGGGTCGCGGGCGGTCCCCCGGTCAGCGGGCGGCCGCCAGGAACAGCCGGTCCAGCGTGGCCGCCACGGCGGGCACCCGCGCCAGGTCAGGGAGGGTCAGGGCGACGATCTCGCGCTCGACGGCCGGTTCGACCGTGACGGTGCGGACCCCCTTGGTGCGCACCGACTCGATCGCCAGTTCCGGCAGCACCGCCACCCCGAGCCCGGCCCCCACCAGGCCGACGACCGCGGGGTAGTCGTCGGTGGCGAAATCAATCCGGGGCGTGAAGCCCGCCTCCTCGCAGACCTCCACCAACTGGCGCCGGCAGCGCGGACAGCCGGCGATCCACGACTCCTCGGCCAGCTCGGCGATGGTGACCGCCCCCGTACCGGACAGCCGGTGCCCCTCGGGGACCAGGCCGATCAGCCGGTCGGTGAGGAGCGGACGCACGACCAGGTCCTCCCATTCGGCGCCCGGAGCGCTGTAGCGGAATGCCAGCGCGATGTCGCAGTCGCCCTCGCGCAGCATCTCGACCGAACGCGGCGGCTCGGCCTCGACCAGGGAGACCCGGGTGCCGGGATGGGCCGCGCGCAGCGCCGCGAGGGCCCCGGGCACCAGGGTGGAACTGCCGCTGGGGAACGAGACGAGCCGGACCCGGCCGGCCCGCAGCCCGGCGATCGCGGCGACCTCCTCCTCCGCGGCGGTGAGCCCGGCCAGGATGCCCGAGGCGTGCCGGACGAGGGCCTCGCCCGCCTGCGTGAGCCGCATCTCGCGTCCGGTGCGGATCAGCAGCGTGGTCCCGGCCGAGGACTCCAGGGCCTTCATCTGCTGGCTGACCGCAGGCTGCGTGCAGCCCAGTTCGCGGGCCGCGGCGGAGAACGAGCCGGTGGCGGCCACGGCGCGCAGAACACGGAGATGACGGGCTTCGATCACCCCTCAACCATAAGCATCTCTTGGGCGTGGCGCTAATTACCCAGATGTACCTTTGGGGCGGGATGGTTAGCGCTCTCCGTGCGTGCCCGGCCGCGCCCGAGACGCATCCGGTGCGCGTCCTGTGCGCGTCCTGTGCGCGGCCCTGGCGGGGCGGTGCGGCGGGGACCGAAGGCCCGGGGCCGAAGAGGCACCCCGGAGCCGAAGAGACATGAAGAGGCGGTGAAGGGGCGGCGGCAGGCCGATGAAGGTGCTGAGCGTGAACGTGGGACGGCCCAGGATCGTCGCCCACACCGACGCCCCGGGCGGAGCGACCGGCATCGGCAAGCGGCCGGTCCGGACCGCGCCTTCTGTGGGCGGCCCGACCCGGATCGAGGCGCCGTCCGGGTCACCGTCCGGCCGTGATCCGGCGGACAGGCACTAACGTGCCGCCCATGACGACTGCACTGATTACGGGCGCGACCGCGGGGATCGGCGCCGCGTTCGCGCGGCGGCTGGCGGCCGACGGGCACAACCTGGTGCTGGTGGCGCGCGACGCCGAGCGACTGCGCGAGCAGGCGACCGAACTGCACGACCGGCACGGCATCGAGGCCGAGGTACTGCGGGCCGACCTGTCCGAGGACAAGGGGATCGAGACGGCCGAGGAACGCTTGACGGACCGTCAGCATCCGGTTGACCTGCTGGTCAACAACGCCGGGTTCGGGAACAAGGGCCGCTACCTGGAAGTGCCCATGGCCGACGAGCTGAACATGCTCAAGGTGCACTGCGAGGCGGTGCTTCGCCTGACCTCGGCCGCCGTGACCGGGATGCGGGAACGCGGACGGGGCGGGGTCGTCAACGTGGCCTCGGTGGCGGCGTTCGTGCCGCGCGGGACGTACGGCGCGTCCAAGGCGTGGGTCGTGCAGTTCACCCAGGGCGCGGCCAAGGACCTGGCCGGTTCGGGGGTGCGGCTGATGGCGCTGTGCCCGGGTTTCGTACGCACGGAGTTCCACCAGCGGGCCGGGATGGGGACCGGCAACATCCCCGGCTGGATGTGGCTGGACGCCGACAAACTGGTGGAGGCGGCCCTGGCGGACCTGGCGCGCGGCAAGTCCCTGTCGGTGCCGGACCCGCGGTACAAGGCGCTGATGGGGGTCGTGAAGCTGACGCCGCGCGGCCTGCTCGGAGGGGTCGCCTCCAAGACGGGCCGCAAGTACGGACCCCAGTGAGCGAAAGGTCCCCCGCGAGCCTGTTACCGGATCACCCGATGACGGGGAGCCGGCTGCGTGGTTCCCGGGCTCGCGCCTCCCGGTCACGGGCTTTCCCGGCACGCGCTCGCCCGGCCGGGGCACTCCGTTTCCGCCGTGGGAATCCGTTTCCGGGGAGGGGACATGTCGGCCCGTCGGGCACCGGAGGGGCGGTGGCCTGACGGGCCGTGCCGTCGGACCGCTGTCCACCGTGCGACGACGGGACCCGGTGCCGGGACGAACGGTCCGGTCGAACGGTCGGGGCCGGGGCCGGGCCGGGAACGGGCCGGGAACGGGCCGGGAACGGGCCGGGAACGGAGCGGGTCGATGGTCGGGGGAATCCGGGCAGGACGATGAGCTGCACCGGATGGCCGACCAGGCGCTGGACGAGCTGGAACGGTACACGCGGGGGAAGCCGTTCGCGGATCCGGTCCGCGCGGGGGTGCTGACCCGGTCGGCGTGACCGCCCGGACCCGCACACAGGCCGAGGCCCGGTATCCCGCGACGGGATACCGGGCCTCGGTGGCTGGTGCCGTGACCGGCAATGTCTGCCCGGAAGGAGCGTCGTACGCTGCGTGCGATCGCAAGGCGGCCGGAAGCCCCCGGATGGGGTCTCCCCTGCCCGAACGAAGCTGAGAGCTCGGGGAAGTGCCGCGCGGCGCGACGGGGCAGACGTTGCCGGGAGGGGCACCAGTGCCGGGGTTACGCGTCAGTGCGCGTGGCCGTGGCCGCCGTGACCGGCCTCGGCCTCCTCCTCGGCCGGCTTCTCGACGACCAGGGTCTCGGTCGTGAGCAGCAGCGACGCGATGGACGCGGCGTTCTCCAGCGCGGAGCGGGTGACCTTGACCGGGTCGATGACGCCGGCCTTCACCAGGTCGCCGTACTCGCCGGTCGCGGCGTTGAAGCCCTGGCCCTTGTCGAGGTCGGCGACCTTGGAGGTGATGACGTAGCCCTCCAGGCCGGCGTTCTCGGCGATCCAGCGCAGCGGCTCGACGGCGGCGCGGCGCACGACCGCGACACCCGTGGCCTCGTCGCCGGTCTTGCCGAGGTTGCCCTCCAGGACCTTGACCGCGTGGACCAGAGCGGAGCCACCACCGGAGACGATGCCCTCCTCGACCGCGGCGCGGGTCGCGGAGATGGCGTCCTCCAGACGGTGCTTCTTCTCCTTGAGCTCCACCTCGGTGGCGGCACCGACGCGGATCACGCACACGCCGCCGGCCAGCTTCGCGAGGCGCTCCTGGAGCTTCTCGCGGTCCCAGTCGGAGTCCGTGGCCTCGATCTCGGCCTTGATCTGGTTGACCCGGCCCTTGACGTCGCCGGGCTCGCCGCCGCCGTCCACGATCGTGGTGTCGTCCTTGGTGACGGTGACGCGGCGGGCGGTGCCCAGCACGTCCAGACCGGCCTGGTCGAGCTTGAGGCCGACCTCCTCGGCGATGACGGTCGCACCGGTGAGGGTGGCGATGTCGCCGAGCATGGCCTTGCGGCGGTCACCGAAGCCGGGGGCCTTCACGGCGACGGCGTTGAAGGTGCCGCGGATCTTGTTGACGACGAGGGTCGACAGCGCCTCGCCCTCGACGTCCTCGGCGATGATCAGCAGCGGCTTGGAGCCACCGGCCTGGATGACCTTCTCCAGCAGCGGGAGCAGCTCCTGGATGGCGCCGATCTTGCCCTGGTGGATCAGGATGTACGGGTCGTCGAGGACGGCCTCCATGCGCTCCTGGTCGGTCACCATGTACGGGGACAGGTAGCCCTTGTCGAAGGCCATGCCCTCGGTGAAGTCGAGGTCCAGACCGAAGGTGTTGGACTCCTCGACGGTGATGACACCGTCCTTGCCGACCTTGTCCATCGCGTCCGCGATGAGCTCGCCGACCTGCGGGTCCTGCGCGGAGAGCGCGGCCACGGCGGCGATGTCGGACTTGTCGTCGATCGGGCGGGCGGTCGCGAGGAGGTCCTCGGACACGGCCTTGACCGCCGCGTCGATGCCCTTCTTCAGGGCGGCCGGGGAGGCGCCGGCGGCGACGTTGCGCAGACCCTCGCGGACCAGCGCCTGGGCCAGCACGGTGGCAGTGGTCGTACCGTCACCCGCGATGTCGTTGGTCTTGGTCGCGACCTCCTTCACCAGCTGGGCACCGAGGTTCTCGTACGGGTCCTCGATCTCGACCTCGCGCGCGATGGTGACACCGTCGTTGGTGATGGTGGGGGCACCGAACTTCTTGTCGATGACGACGTTGCGGCCCTTGGGGCCGATCGTCACCTTGACCGTGTCAGCAAGCTTGTTGACGCCGCGCTCGAGGGCGCGACGGGCGTCCTCGTCGAACTTCAGGATCTTCGCCATGGGAGCTGAGCTTTCCTCTCGAACAAACCGCGCCCCCGGCCGCCCGGCTGATCACAACGCACGGGGCCAGGGGCGCGGAACGGAAGCAGACGTGGGTGAATTACTTCTCGATGATCGCGAGCACGTCGCGAGCCGAGAGGACGAGGTACTCCTCGCTGTTGTACTTCACCTCGGTGCCGCCGTACTTGCTGTACAGCACGATGTCGCCGGTCTTGACGTCGAGCGGAAGGCGCTCGCCGTTCTCGAAGCGGCCCGGGCCCACGGCCAGGACGACGCCCTCCTGGGGCTTCTCCTTGGCGGTGTCCGGGATGACCAGGCCGGAGGCCGTGGTCTGCTCGGCGTCGAGCGGCTGGACCACAATGCGGTCTTCGAGCGGCTTGATCGCAACCTTGGTGCTGGCGGTCGACACGATCCGGTCTCCCCCTTCGGAGATCTCACGGGGTTAAGAGTCTGTGTGTGGCGACCAGGTGGATCCGTCGTCGCGGGTGCCGGACCTGCCAGTCGCACAGTACTGCTGGCACTCTCCATCGGTGAGTGCCAGCACCGAGACTATGACCGCGATTAGCACTCGGTCAAGCGGAGTGCCAATTCAGCCAGTCGTGGCGTCCGGGCTCCCCCTGCCGGCCCGGGGTGCCGAGGCGCCGGCCCGTACACGGGAGCCCGGGCGGAACAACAGTGCGGGCTGGACCGGTCCCGGACGGTCGGACGCACGCGAGGGCCGGGGGCGAGTTCCGGCCGGGGGCGGGTGAGGTCGCGGGCAGGTTCCGGCCGGGGCGAGCTCCGGCTGGGGGTGCGGGTGAGGTCGCGGGCGGCCTTGCGGCCCAGCCGCTCGACCGGATCGGCCGACTGCGCGCACCCGGCCGTCGCCGTCAGCAGCGCACCGGCCGCCGTCGCCCCGGCGATCAGTCGGCGCGCCCGCCCCGCCGTCCGGCGCCTCTCGCACGTCTCGTACGCCTCGCACGTCGCGCACGCGCCCGTCCCGTGCCGCTCGTGCGCGGCCCTCCGGTCATACGTAGTCCTCCAGCCGGGCCACCGCGTACCCCTGGTCCGTGATCGTCTTCATGACGGCGCGGACCAGTTCGGTCATGTCGGCGCCCCATTCGTTCCGGCCCCGGAAGTGCGTGAGGATGATGTCGCCGGGGCGCAGCTTCCCGTCCCCCTCGCGCCATTCCATGTGGTCCGGGAACGCCTCCGCGTTCCAGAGCGGCACGGCCTCGATCCCGCAGGACTTCGCGATGCGCAGCGTGTCCGCGTTGTAGTTGCCGTACGGCGGACGGAAGAGGACGGGCCGCTTCCCGAACTGCTTCTCGATGATGTCCTGCTGACCGCAGATCTCGCGCTTCTGCTCCTCGTACGAGAGCTCGGGAAGGTAGGGGTGGCTGAGGGTGTGGTTGTTGAGGCCGACGCCGAGCCGTTGCGCCTCGCCGAAGTACCCGTAGTTGCCGCGCACCTCTTGGTCGGTGAGGAACGCGCTGTACGGGATGTCGAGTTCGTCCATCATCCGCAGCAGTTCGGGGTCCTTCTCCGCGCCGTCGTCCATGGTCAGGAACACCACCCGGTCCTCGGTCGGGACGGTGGTGAAGACCGGCGGCAGGGAGGCGTCGCCGCCCGTGACCTCGAAGCCCCTCCGAGTGGTGACGCGCGGCTTGGCGGCGGGCGGGGGTGCGATCAGGGGCGCGCGGGCCAGCCCCCATTTCTTGGCGAGGGCGGCCCGTACGGCCGGGGCGAGCTTCGCGTTCTCGCGCGCTCCGGCGGGGGCGCCGCGGTCGGCCGGGGCACCGGCCCCTCCGTGGTATCCCGGTCCGCCGGGATGCCCGGGGGGCGGTTCGGTGGGCAGCACGGGGAAGGGGCCCATGGACGCGTCGGCCCGGTGCCCGGGGCCGGTGTCCGCCCGCCCCGCGGTCCCGGAGGCGCACCCCGAACCGACCGCGGCGACCAGGAGTGCGGCCAGGGCCGCGCGGGTCGGCCGACGCCCCGCGGAGCCAGGACCGCGGGACGCGCACGGGCCCGATTCACACGCTTTCATGGCCAATTCTTCCTTTTATCGTATTAGTCGTATAAATGACGTGGCGTTGCATACTGCCAGCTCACGAAGGGCACTCCGGCCCGACACCACCGCCGGCCGCGCCGGTCAACCCGACTGGCTCACCACCCCGACTGGCTCACAATGGGGCGGGTGAACGCTCTCGCCCCGAACGACCCGGCCGGTTCGCCCGACCTGGCAGGACCGAACAACTCGAATGCCCCATTCGGCGCCGACGCCGCGTCCGGCGCGGACGTCCCGGAAGCCGCGTCCGGCGCGGACGTCCCGGAAGGCACGGACGCCGCGTCAGGGACCGATGACGCCTCCGGGACCGATGACGCCTCCGGGGCCGGTGACGTCACCGGCGCTCATGACGCGTCCGGCGCCGACGGTCCGCTCGCCGCCTTCCGGGCCCTGCGCACCCCCGAGGGGACCGCTCTGCTGGACGAACTGCGGTCCTACGACCCCTCCCAGGAGCTGGCCACCGCCACCCGGCTGCGCCGCACGCACCCACCCGCCCTGGTGTCGGCGGCGCTGGGGCAGGCGCGGCTGCGGCAGCGGGCGGTGGCGAAGTTCGGGGCCGAGGACGCGTACCGGATGTTCTTCACGCCGAACGGTGTCGAGCAGGCGACCCGTACGTCGGTGGCCACGCACCGGGCCCGGCGGTTCGCCGAGGCGGGCGGGGTGCGGAGCCTCGCGGACCTCTGCTGCGGGATCGGCGGCGACGCGATCGCGTTCGCGCGGGCGGGCATCCGGGTCCTCGCCGTGGACCGCGACCCGCTGACCGCCGAGGTGGCCCGCGCCAACGCCGCCGCGCTCGGCCTGGCGGACCTGATCGAGGTGCGGTGCGCCGATGTCACCGAGGTCGACGCCTCGGGGTACGACGCGGTCTTCGTCGACCCGGCCCGGCGCGGCGGCCGGGGCCGGATCTTCGACCCCGAGGCGTACTCGCCGCCGCTCTCCTGGGCGACCGGTGCCGCGCTGCGGGCCCCCCGCGCCGCGCTGAAGATCGCCCCCGGCATCCCGCACGAGGCGATCCCGGAGCAGGCCGAGGCCGAGTGGATCTCGGACGGCGGCGACGTGAAGGAGGCGGTGCTCTGGTTCGGCGAGGGCTTCACGGCCGGTTCGTACCGCGCCACCGTGCTCCCGGCCGGGGCCGGTCTGTGGTCGGCGGTCCCGCCGCCCGCCCCGCCGGTCGGCCCGGTCGGGCGCTATCTGTACGAGCCGGACGGCGCCGTGATCCGCGCCCATCTGGTCGCCGACGTGGTGGCGCGGTGCGACGGGCGGCTGATCGACGAGACCATCGCGTACGTCACGAGCGACCGGCCGTACGCGTCCCCGTACACCTCCGGGTACGAGATCACCGATCAACTGCCGTTCAACATGAAGAAGCTGAAGGCACTGCTGCGGGAGCGGGAGGTGGGCGTCCTGACGGTGAAGAAGCGCGGCTCGGCCGTCGAACCGGAGGAGCTGCGCCGCCGGATGAAGCTCCGGGGACCGAACGCCGCCACGGTGTTCCTGACCCGGGTGGCCGGGGCGCCGACGATGCTGATCGGCCGTCCGTCGACCGAACCGACACCGGCCGGCCCACCGGGCGAGGACCGGCCGCCGGCCGGCCGCTGACCCGTCCCCGGCCAGGGGCCCCGCCCGGACCCGGCTCGGACGCGGCGGGCCGGACGGGCCGGGCCCCGGTCAGCGGTGCGCGGGTCAGCGGTGCGCGCCGCCGCCGGTGGAGAACAGCGGCTGCGGGGCGGGCGCCCCGGCCAGTACCCGCATCACCCAGCGGCGGTGGGCGGACGCCTTGACGAGGCCGATCAGCCCGGTGAGCCAGGCGATCATCCCGAGCCCCATGACCATGGCGACCAGCCCGTAGGACTCCTTGACCGCCTCCTCGACCGCCGGGAACGCGAAGCACATGTACAGCCCGAGCGCGCACAGCGCGTAGGACAGCAGCAGCCACACCAGGGCCGTCCCCGGCTTCCGCAGCCCCGCGTCCCGGGCCGGGTCGCGCCCCAACTCGCCCCAGGAGACGAGCAGCCGACGGATGTCACGGTCGCGGCGCAGCCCGACCGCGACGAGTATGACGGCGGGCACCACGCAGCAGACGCCCATGACGACGAGGATCAGCGCGAGCACGGCGCTGAAGAAGTCGGAGGTCTGCTCGAACGCGGTCATCGCCGCGCCCACCAGCGACCAGCCGATCGCGCAGAGCACGGCCCACAGCCACAGCAGCGCCAGCCGTCCCAACGACATGTGCCGTCTCACCAGCTCCGCGAGCACCCCGGCCCGGTCGGCGAGCATCTCCTCCCGGCCGGGCCAGGCACGTATCTCCACGGGCGGCGGGGGCGGCAGTTGGGTGCGCAATGACATGGACCCGACCCTATCGAGTGCGGGCCACCGCTCCCGCGCGACGTGCGATGCGCGGGGACCGCCCCGGTGCCATGCTGGAGAGGGACACACGGAGGTTCCTGATGGGGTTCTACGCCGAACGGATCGTGCCCCGGATCGTCGATGTGGTCGGCGGGATGAAGACGACGGAACCGCTGCGGCGCCGGGTCTGCGAGGGCCTGTACGGCGAGATCGTCGAGATCGGCTTCGGCTCCGGGCGCAATGTGCCGTTCTACCCGGAGACCGTCACCGCCGTGGCCGCGATCGAGCCGTCCGACCTCGGCTGGCGCCTCGCCCGCGACCGTGTCCACGCGGGACGCACCCCGGTGCGGCGCGCCGGGCTGGACAGCCAGTACCTGCCGTTCGACGACGAGACCTTCGACGGCGCCCTGTCCACGTGGACGCTGTGCACCGTCCCGGACGCCGACGCGGCGCTGCGCGAGGTGCGGCGGGTCCTGAAGCCCGGCGGAACCCTGCACTTCCTGGAGCACGGACTGGCGCCGGAGGAGGACGAGGACGTGCGCCGCCTGCAGCACCGCCTCGACCCGCTGGAGCGGCGGCTCTTCGGGGGCTGCCGTCTGACCCGGCCGATCGCCGGGATGGTGACGGCCGCGGGATTCACGATCACCGACCTCGACGTGTTCTACGAGAAGGGTGCGCCGAGGACGATGGGCGCCGCCTCGTTGGGCGTGGCCGTGCGCTGACCGGGCGCCGTGCACCGGACGGGCGCCGCCTGCCGAACAGGCACGACCGAGCGCCGGCCGGGCTGCTGGACAGGCACGGTCATGCGCCCACAGGGCTGCCGAACAGGCCCGATCGTGCACCGGCCGGGCATACCCGTGAGCTGATCGGGCGCCGAACGGGCGCCGCGGACAGGAGCGTCATCGGTCGAGCCGTGCCGCGCGGTCGAGCAGCAGCGCGCGTTCCCGTTCGTTGCGGGTCAGTCCGGCGGCCCGTACGAACTCCGCGCGTGCCTCGTCCGTACGGCCCGCGCCGGCCAGCAGGTCCCCGCGGACGCTCGGCAGCAGGTGGTAGTCCC
Organism: Streptomyces sp. NPDC002476; assembly: GCF_042889785.1. NCBI lineage: Bacteria > Bacillati > Actinomycetota > Actinomycetes > Kitasatosporales > Streptomycetaceae > Streptomyces > Streptomyces sp. NPDC002476. The sequence continues at coordinate 46,065 of NZ_JBIARH010000012.1, forward strand.
GGAGCGCGCGGTCGTCGGCCAGGGCGTCGACGAGGGCGAGTCCGGCCTCCGGACCCCGTGCCCTCGACACCGCCACGGCCCGGTTCAGCTCGACGACCGGTGACGGCGCGATCGCGGCGAGGCGGTCGTAGAGGCCCGCGATGCCGGCCCAGTCCGTGTCCTCGTACCGGGGCGCCCCGGCATGGCACGCGGCGATCGCGGCCTGTACGGCGTACGGGCCGAGTCCGGCGCCCGTCGCCCGTGTCAGGGCCACGGACCGTTCCAGGGCGGCGATGCCGCGCCGGATCAGGAGTTGGTCCCAGCGGGCCCGGTTCTGGTCGGCGAGCAGCACCGGCACGCCGTCGGGCCCGGTCCTGGCCGTCCCCCGCGACGCCTGGAGCTCCAGCAGCGCGACCAGGCCGTGGACCTCGGGCTCGTCCTCCATCAGGGCCGCGAGCACCCGGGCCAGCCGCAGCGCGTCCTCGCACAGCGCCGGACGCAGCCAGTCGTCACCGGCCGTCGCCGCGTAGCCCTCGTTGAAGATCAGGTAGATGACTTCGAGCACCGAGCCGAGACGGGCGGCGCGGTCCGCCCCGTACGGCACCTCGAACGGGACGCCCTCACGGCCGAGGGCCCGTTTCGCTCGGACGACGCGCTGGGCGACGGTCGCTTCGGGCACCAGGAACGCGCGGGCGATCTCCTCGGTGGTGAGCCCGCCGAGCAGCCTCAGTGTGAGGGCGACACGGGCCGGCGTGGCGAGCACCGGATGGCAGGCGGTGAAGGTCAGCCGGAGCAGGTCGTCGTCGATGTCGTCGGTTTCCGCGAGCTCGGGCGGCGGCACGTCCTCCAGGGCCCGCCCCACCTCGGCGAGCTTGCGCGCGTAGGTCTCCTTGCGGCGTACGAGATCGATGGCGCGGCGCTTCGCCGTGGTCATGAGCCAGGCGCCCGGCCGGTCCGGGACACCCGAGTCCGGCCACTGCTCCAGGGCGGCCACCAGGGCGTCCTGTGCGATCTCCTCGGCGATGCCCACGTCCCGCACGATGCGGGCGACACCCGCGACGATCCGCGCGGACTCGATCCTGAAGACCGCTTCGATCGCCGTCGCCGTGCTCCCCACCGTCATGATCAGCATTCGATCAGCCGTGCGGCCGGGCGACAAGCCCGGCGGGCCCGGCGGGCCGTCGCCGTGCCCCGGTGCCGACGCGGGGTCGGCGACGGGACCGGGGACGCAACCCGCACCGCGACCGGGGCCGGAACCGCCACCGGCGCCGGTCAGGCGCCCGGAGGCTCCTCGATCCGACGGACCTCGCAGGTGATGTTCCATTCCTCCGGGTGCACCTGCAGGAACCGCCGGGCCCATTCCAGGGCCTCCGCCTTGTCCTTGACCTGGAGGATGGCGTAACCGCCGACGACCTCCTTGGCCTCGGTGAAGGGGCCGTCGGTGGCGCTGAGCCGGCCACCGGACCAGGTGAGCCTGGTCCCCTCGGAGGTCGGGGTGAGCCCGGCCGTCTCCAGCATGACCCCGGCCTTGGTGATCTCCTCGAACAGGGCCTTCATCCGCTCCTCGACCTCCGGGCCCGGACGTCCGGAGTTCTGCTCGTCGAGACGGATCAGCGACATGAAACGCGGCATGGTGACTCCTCGGTCGGAAGGTGCGGGGCCGTTCCCCGCCTCTCACCCCTGCGTCGAACGGGAGACGGCCGGATCGACATCCGCTCCGGAATTCTTCCGGGAATTTTTCCGCGACGACCAGAGCGGTCCGTTCCGGCCGCGGCAGCAGCAGGAGGGCGGTCGGCGCCGCCGCCGCGAGCAGCAGCCCGGGGCCGAGCCCGGCGATTCATATGCCGAGCCCGGCGATTCATATACGCGTATAAAAATAAGCGCGGCGCGGACGGGAAGCCGGGCGGGGGCGGGCGGACACGTGCGGGCGCGCCGGGTGCTAGGGCTACGCCGACCTGGTCGACCTCGTACGCAGCTCTCCCCCTCCACGGGCCACGGGGCCGCTTGCCCCGCGGGCCGCTCAGTCGGCGGACTCCACCGCCTCCAGCGACTCGAAGCGCCAGCGGTGCACCGGGCGGGTGACCACATCGGCCTCCGGTGACGGGAGTTCGGGCAGCTCGTCACCGTAGGCCGCGTCCCACCAGGTGATGACCAGGACCCGGTCCTGCGGGGCGCGCAGCACCTCGCGCCGCAACGGCTCGCGGGCCAGTTCGGCCGCGCGGGCGCGGGCCCACTCCAGGAGTTCGGGGCCCCGGCCGGTGACGGCGCGGGCCTCCCACATCAGCGCGACGGTCGTACCGCTCATGAGTAGAGGTTTTCCTTGCTGATCTCGTGCACGTGATCGTGGTCGTGTGCATGGCCGTGCCCGTGTCCGTGCGCGTGGGCGCCCGGCACATGGGCGTCCGTCACCGGCAGCGACGAGTCCGCGGACAGTTCCAGGTCCGAGGCGGGCCGCCCCCGGGCCACCATCTCCGCGCCCAGCGCCGCGACCATCGCCCCGTTGTCCGTGCACAGCCCCGGCCGGGGCACCCGCAGCCGGACGCCGGCCCGTTCGCACCGCTCCTCGGCCAGCGCCCGCAGCCGCGAGTTGGCCGCGACGCCGCCGCCGATCATCAGATGGTCGACGCCCTCGTCCTTGCAGGCCCGGACGGCCTTGCGGGTGAGCACGTCCACCACGGCCTCCTGGAAGGACGCCGCCACGTCCCGTACCGGCACCTCCTCGCCCGCCGCCCGCTTGGCCTCGACCCAGCGGGCCACCGAGGTCTTCAGGCCGGAGAAGGAGAAGTCGTAGGCGGCGTCGCGCGAACCGGTCAGTCCGCGCGGGAACGCGATCGCCGCCGGGTCGCCCTCCCGCGCCAGCCGGTCGATGACCGGGCCGCCGGGGAAGCCGAGGTCCAGCACCCGGGCGATCTTGTCGAACGCCTCGCCCGCCGCGTCGTCGATGGTCGCGCCCAGCGGACGCACGTCGCTGGTGATGTCCGGGGCCAGCAGCAGCGAGGAGTGGCCGCCGCTGACCAGCAGCGCCATCGTCGGCTCGGGCAGCGGACCGTGCTCCAGCTGGTCGACGCAGATGTGCGAGGCCAGGTGGTTCACCCCGTAGAGCGGCTTGCCGAGCGCGTACGCGTACGCCTTCGCCGCCGAGACGCCGACCAGCAGCGCGCCCGCGAGGCCGGGGCCGGCGGTGACGGAGATCCCGTCGAGGTCGCGGGCGCTGATCCCGGCCTCCTTCAGGGCGCGCTCGATGGTGGGGACCATCGCCTCCAGGTGCGCGCGGGACGCGATCTCCGGGACGACGCCGCCGAAGCGGGCGTGCGTGTCGACGCTGGAGGCGACGGCGTCGGCGAGCAGGGTCGTGCCCCGGACGATGCCGACACCGGTCTCGTCGCAGGAGGTCTCGATGCCGAGTACGAGCGGTTCGTCAGCCATCAGTCAGTTCCAGTTTCCGGTACGGGCTCTTGTACGTCTTCCTGCGCGTCCGCGTGCACGTCCACGTCCTGGTGCGCCTCCTCGTGCACGCGCAGGCGCATGACGAGCGCGTCGACGTTGCCCGGCTGGTAGTAGCCGCGGCGGAAGCCGACGGGTTCGAAGCCGAAGCGTTCGTACAGCTTCTGCGCCCGGGTGTTGTCGACGCGGACTTCGAGCAGCACCTCGGCGCACTCGAAGGCCGTGGCGTGTTTGAGCAGGTCGGTGAGGAGCGCGGAGCCGAGGCCGCCGCTCCAGTGGTCGCGGGTGACGCCGATGGTCTGCACGTCGGCGAGGTCTCCGGCCGCGGCGAGACCGGCGTAGCCGACGATCCGGCCGGTGGCCGGGTCCTCGGCGACGACGTAGCGGCGGGTGGTGCCGGGGCCTCGCGCGTGCGCCAGCTCGGACCAGAACATCCCGGCCGACCAGGCGTCGTCCGGGAACAGCTCGGCCTCCAGCTCCAGCACCGGGCCGATGTCCCACCAGCGCATCTCGCGCAGCACGGCGGTCGCGCTCGTGCTCGTGCTCGTCACTTCGGGGTGACCACCTTGTAGTTCTTCGGCACCTGGGCGTCGGGCCTGCGCAGGTAGAGCGGCCGGGGCGGCAGCAGTTCCGCGCCCGCGGCGAGGCGCTCGGCGGCGAGGGCGGCCAGCGCGCCCGCGCCGACGTGCTCGGGGCCCCGGGCGTCCGGGAACGCCTCCGGGTAGATGACGGCGCCCGCGCCCACGACGGGAAGCCCGGCCAGCGCCCCGGCGATGTCGGCGGGGCGGTCGACGGCGGGTTCCGCGACCCGGGTGCGGAAGTCCTCGTACCGCGCCCAGTAGACCTCCTTGCGGCGCGCGTCCGTCGCGACGGCGAACGGGCCCTCCAGACCGGCCCGCCCGGCGGCGTATGCGAGACCGTCCAGGGTGCACAGCCCGTGCACGGGCACGGAGAGGACGGAGCCGAAGGTCGCGGCCGTGACCAGACCGACCCGCAGCCCGGTGTACGGGCCGGGGCCGACGCCCACGACGACGTCCGTCACGGCGTCGAGTTTCGTACCGGCCTCGGCGAGGACCCGGTCGACGGCGGGCAGCAGCAGCTCCCCGTGCCTTCGGGCGTCGACCTGTCCGTACTCGGCGACGACGGAGGTCCCGTCGTGCAGGGCGACGGTGACGGCGGGGGTGGCGGTATCCAAGGCGAGCAAGAGCACGCAAACAGCCTACGGCTCCGCCGGAGGGGGCACCGCGCCCCGGCCCCGCCCGTCCCGGCGGGACGGGACGAGCGGGGCCGGTCCCGGCTGCTACCGTCACCGTGCACACGCGAGTACGACCTAACGACGTAAACGCTTGTACGACAAACGCTTGTGCTGTGCTTGTGCTGTCAACGAAGGCGAAAGGGGCGCGCACGGTGGCTAGGGGCAGCTCGGGAATCGTGGCCGGGCTCACCGTCGCGGCGCTCGCCGCGGTCGGTTTCCTGGCGTACCAGGCATCGGCGAACGCGCCCGACTCCGTCGCGGTTCCGAAGCCGAAGGCGTCCGCCACGGCCACCGCCACCGCGAAGCCGGAGAAGGAGAAGGAGGCCCCGCCCGTGGTCCCCGCCGGCTCCGGGACCGGCAAGCGGACGGTGTACGCGCTGGCCGACCGCCGGGTGTGGCTCGTCGACGAGAACGACAAGGTGCTCAGGACCTTCGAGGTCGTGCCGAGCGCGCTGAGCCCCGCCCCGGGGACGTACCGGGTGACAAGCCGCAGCGAGCCCCCCACCCAGGGTTCGGACGGCGTGATGATCGAGCACGTGGTGCGCTTCGCGATGGTGGACGGGGTGACCGTCGGCTTCAGCGCGGCGGTGGACGGCTCGATGAAGAGCCCCGACCCGTCGCTGAAGACGGGCGGCGTGCGGATGTCCCGGGCCGACGGGGACGCGATGTGGAACTTCGCGTGGAACCGCACCTCGGTAGTCGTGGTCCCCTGAGCACCGCTGCCGCGGCGGCCGACGGCCTCTGAGCGCGCCGTACGGGCCGCCGCGCCCGGCGCGGGGGTGGTGACCGGCGCCCGGCCGGCACCGGGCGGTCAGGAGCCGAGCAGCCTCGCCGCGTACGCGTCCCGCAGGTCGTCCACGTCCTCCGGCAGGCCCAGGGCATGCGCCGCGGCGGCGAAGTCCCAGTCGGTGATCCGTTCGGCGACGTCGACCGCGCCGAACGCGTTGTCCCGCCGCGACGGCGCACGCACACACCCGCATGTGCGTGCGGTTCCCCCGAGCGGCTCACGACACTTCAGGCGGGGCCGCCGCCGCGCGTCAGCCCCTTCCGGCCGCGGTCAGCCCGCCCGGCGTCCGAGCGCGGAAGCGGCGCCCTTCTCGGTTCCGGCACCGATGCCGGAGCCGGTGCCGGAGTCCGCCTCGGCGTCGGCCCCGGAGTCCGGGGCGGTATCGGCGGAGGGCTCGGACGCGGGCGCGGCAGTGTCCGCGACGCGGTCTTCGGACGGCGGGGGCGGCGTCGAGACCGCCGTCGCCGCCGCGCAGGCCGCCAGCAGGTCGCTCATCGACGGCGGCGGCACTTCGCGTTCGGCGGGCGTCGTCATGGATGCCTCCTGAGGCTCCGATGGCAGGCACGGTTAGGCAGACCTAACCCGCTCTCACCATCCATGTGACCACGCCCTCCCCGCCCGGCGCAACAATTTGCCGACATGCTGTCGGAAAGTGTGCACGGGGTCGGGCACGGGCCCCCGGAATCCGTTCCCACCCGTCCTCGGGACCTCGCGCGGCCCGGCTCCATCGGGTCCGCACGGCCTCGCGCGGCCCGGCCCGTCAGCCCTCCAGGGCCTCGCGCAGCCCGGCCCAGCGCGCGCCGACGCCGACCAGCGTCACCGAGCGCCGCTCGTCGTCCGTGTCGCCGACCGCGCGATGGATGAGCACCCGCAACCTGTCCTGCGACAGCTCCTCGACCTTGCCGTCGCCCCACTCCACGACCACCACCGACTCCGGCAGCGACACGTCGAGGTCCAGGTCCTCCATCTCGTCGAGTCCGCCGCCCAGCCGGTACGCGTCGACGTGGACCAGCGCGGGGCCGCCGGTCAGGGACGGGTGGACGCGGGCGATCACGAAGGTGGGGGACGTGACGGCGCCGCGCACGCCGAGGCCCTCGCCGAGCCCCCGGGTCAGCGTCGTCTTCCCGGCGCCGAGCTCGCCGGTGAGCATCACGAGGTCGCCGGGGCGCAGCACACGGGCGAGCCGACGGCCCAGGGCCTGCATCTGTTCGGGTGAGTCGACGGCCAGGCCGACGGTGACGGTGTCCGGGCCGACGTCCTCGCCCGCCCCGGTCGCCGGGTCGCCGTGCGACGCCTCCGTCTGCGGGCTGTTGTGCGGTGCTTCCATGTCCGCCAACCTTACGACCTGGGGAGCAATAGGGAGCGGGCTCCCGACGCCCTGCGACTCCGCCTCCCGCGTTGTCGTCGGTCACCGACGCTCCGCGTCGCCTCCCTCCTCCGCCTTGGATTCGAAGCCGCACGACGCCGCTCGCTGATCCACTCCCTATTGCTCCCCAGGTCGTCAGCTCTTGCGGGCGACCGCGCCCACGCGCGCCAGCAGGTCGGCCAGCCGGTCCGTGACCGTCTCCGGGTGCTCCAGCATCACCAGATGGCCGCCGTCCGGCACGATGACCAGCTCCGCCTCCGGCAGCTGGTCGGCGATGGCCTCGCTGTGCGAACTGGGCGTCACCAGGTCCTTGTCGCCCGCCAGGACCAGCACCGGGACTTCGCGGAACGCGGGCAGGACGTGGCTCTTGTCGTGTTCGGTGAAGGCCGGGTAGAACTCGGCGACGACGTCGATCGGGGTGGACTCGATGAGCCGCTCGGCGAACCGTTCCACCGCGGGGTCGACGTCCCGCGAGCCGAACGAGTACCGCTTGATCAGCCCGGCGAACAGGTCGGCGGTCGCCCGACGGCCGCGTTCCACCAGCTCCGCCTGCGAGCCGAGCGCCCTGAGCACCCCGGGCAGCACCCGTCGCACCGCGTTCACGCCCGCGAGCGGCAGCCCGAAACTGACCTCGTCGAGCTTTCCGCTCGATGTGCCGACGAACGCGACGGCGGCCACCCGGTCCCGGACGAGCTGGGGGTACTGCTCGGCGAGCGCCATGATCGTCATGCCGCCCATCGAGTGCCCGACCAGCACCAGCCTGCCCTCGGGGGCGACCGCGTCGATGACCGCCTTCAGGTCCCGCCCGAGCTGGTCGATGCCGACCGTCACCCCGTCCGCCTGGGCCCGGCCCCGCTCCGAACGTCCGTGACTGCGCTGGTCCCAGTGGACGGTACGGACCAGCCCGCGCAACGCCGCCCGCTGGAAGTGCCAGGAGTCCTGGTTGAGGCAGTAGCCGTGGCTGAACACGATCGTGACGGGCACGGGCTCCTTGCGGCCGAAGAGCCTGCGGCGGCGGGAGCCGTTTCCTGCGGTACGGGAGCCGGTGGTGCGCGCGGTACCGGCGACGCCGGTGTCGGTGTCGGCATCACCGGCGTCGGTGTCGGTCCCGTCGCTCCCGTGCCAGGGTGCCGCGCCGTCCGGATCGACCTCGTCGACCTCGTAGTACAGCTCGGTGCCGTCGTCGGCGACGGCCCGGCCCGGCAGCCCGCGCAGCGAGCCGTACGGTCCCGAGGCGTCCAGCGCCAGCCGGGCCCTCCTGCGCATGCCGCGCCCCACGGTCAGCCGCTCGACCGCGACACCGGCCGCCGCGCCCGCCGCGAGCACGCCTATGGCGGCCCCGGCGATCCCGGCCCGTCGCCAGCCGGCCGTCGTGACCGCGTCCGCCGCGGTCACCGCGTCCGCCGCGCTGATCTCGCTCACCGTGCCGCGCTCCTCGTCGGTCGTGTCCGTCGTGCCCGTCGTGCGGGTCGCCCGTCGGCTCCGGAGCGGACCGGACCGACCGCTCCGGGCCGCCGGACCGTTCCGGTCGTGGTCGGATCGCGCCCGGTCGGGGGCGCTCGGCCGGTCAGGACCCGGCCGCGGTCCCCTGCAGGTGGACCCGGGGCACCCGGGACCCGATCCGGGTGACGATCTCGTACGCGATCGTGTCGGCGGCCCGGGCCCAGTCCTCGGCGGTCGGCTCGCCGCGGTCCCCCGGGCCGAAGAGCACGGCCTCGTCGCCCACCTCGACCATGTCCCCGTCGAGGTCGACGACGAACTGGTCCATGGCCACCCTGCCCGCGATCCGCCGCTGTACACCGCCCACCAGAACGGGCCCGTGGCCGGAGGCGTGGCGCGGGATGCCGTCCGCGTAGCCGAGCGGCACCAGGCCCAGGGTGGTCTCCCGCGAGGTCGTGTAGAGGTGCCCGTAGCTGATCCCGTGGCCGGCCGGCGCGTGCTTGACCAGGGCGACCGTCGCGGCGAGCGTCATGACGGGGCGCAGCCCGAAGTCGGCCGGGGTGCCCAGTTCGGGGCTGGGCGAGAGGCCGTACATCGCGATCCCGGGCCGTACGAGATCGAAGTGGGTCTCGGGGAGGGTCAGCGTCGCCGGGGAGTTGGCGATGTGCCGGACCTCGGGGTCGATCCCCTCCTTCTCCGCGTACGCGACCATGTCCCGGAACGCGTTCAGCTGCCGGGCGATGGAGGGGTGGCCGGGTTCGTCGGCGCAGGCGAAGTGGGACCAGAGGCCGGTGACCCGGAGGGTGCCGGCCTCCTCGGCGGCGCGGGCCGCGGAGACCAGTTCGGACCAGTCGGCGGGCTGGCAGCCGTTGCGGCCGAGCCCGGTGTCGGCCTTGAGCTGGACCCGGGCCGGAACGCCGGCCTCCTCGGCCGCGGCGACGACCTCGCGCAGCGCCCACATCCCGCTCACCGACACGTCGATGTCGGCCTCGATCGCCTCGCGCCAGGGCCCGCCCGGTGTCCACAGCCAGCACATCACCCGGCCGCCGAGCCCGGCGGCCCGCAGTTCCAGCGCCTCGCGCGGTGTCGCGGTGCCCAGCCAGGTCGCCCCGGCCTCCAGCGCGGCCCGGGCGCAGGGCACGGCCCCGTGCCCGTAGGCGTCCGCTTTCACGACCGCCATGAGGTGCGCCCCGCCCACCCGCGCGCGCAGTTCGCGCACGTTCGCACGCAGTGCGGCGAGGTCGATCTCGGCTCGGGCTCTCAAGGACGCTGTCTCGTTCATCGTGCCCCAGTCTCTCAGAGGCACGTGATGTGCCTTTTCCGTGCACGGCCGGAAGGGGCGCGGGACCGGCCCGGCCCTGGCCGGTCCCGGGCCGTCCGGTCCGCCGGGGAGCCCGTCTCAGTGGTGGCGCAGCTCGTGCTCCAGATGGTCGACGAGCACCGGGACATGGCTGTGCGGTACGTCCTTGACCGCCGTGACCAGGGTCACCGGGCCGCCCTCGCGGACCAGGTCCACCAGTTCGCCGACGGCCGCCATGTGGACGGGGTCGGCCAGTTCGGCCCGGTAGCGGTCGACGAAGCCGTCGTAACGGGCGCCCGTGCGGTCCTCGTGGTACCAGGAGCGCAGTTCCTCCGACGGAGTGACGTCCTTGAGCCACTTGTCGATCCCGGCCCGGTCCCTGGCCACGCCGCGCGGCCAGAGCCGGTCGACGAGGACGCGGGTGCCGTCGCCGCCCTCCGGCGGGTCGTACACCCGGCGTACGCGTACGCCGCCGCTGCTGCTGCCGTCACTGCTCCTGCCCATGGCCGGCCCTCCTGTCGACGCGCGTCGCCCCGTGCCCGCGCGCCCCGTCACGCCCTGTGCCGCCGTCGTGGCCCGTGCCCGGGACCCGCCGTGGCCTGTGCCCAGGATCACTCAGGCCCGTACGTCCCGCCACGCCGCCGGAATCGCCCCCGCGACGTCCTGGGCGGCGACCGGCGAACCGTCGGCGGCGTACCGCGCGGCGAGACCGTGCAGGTAGGCACCGGCGGACGCGGCGTCGCGCGGGACGAGGCCCGCCGCCAGCAGGGAGCCGGTCAGCCCGGAGAGGACGTCGCCGCTGCCGGCCGTGGCCAGCCAGGAGGTGCCGGTCGGGTTGACCCGTACGGGGACGTTCCGGTCGGCGGTGGCGACCAGGGTCGTCGACCCCTTCAGCAGGACCGTGGCGCGGTGACGCCCGGCCAGTTCCCGTACGGCGGCGAGCCGGCCGGCCTCCACCTCCTCCCGGGGGACGCCGAGCAGGGCGGCGGCCTCGCCCGCGTGCGGGGTGAGGACGGTCGGCGCGGTGCGCGCCCGCACGGCGTCGCGGTCGAGCAGCCGCAGCCCGTCCGCGTCGACGAGCACCGGGACGTCCGCCGCCAGCACGTCGCGGACCGCCTCGGCGGCCTCCGCGCCGTCACCGAGGCCGGGCCCCACCACCCACGCCTGCACCTGCCCCGCCTTCGACGGCGGGCCCGCGTGGACCAGGGTCTCCGGGTGACGGGCGATCACCGCGTCGCCGCCCGGACCGACGTACCGCACCGCGCCGGCGCCGCCGCGCAGCGCCCCCGAGACGGCCAGCACCGCGGCCCCCGGGTACCGGGCCGAACCCGCGACGATCCCGACGACGCCCCGCCGGTACTTGTCGCTCTCGCTCGCGGGCACCGGCAGCAGCGCGGCGAGGTCCGCGTACTGCAACGCCTCCAGATCGGGCACGTCCGGCAGTTCGGGCCCGAGCCCGATGTCGACGAGGTGCAGCGCGCCCGCGCGTTCGGCGGCCGGGTCGATGAGGAGACCCCGCTTGTACGTGCCGAAGGTCACGGTCGCGTCGGCGCGCACGGCGTCGCCGAGCACCTCGCCGGTGTCGGCCTCGACCCCGCTGGGCAGGTCGACGGCGACGACGGCCGCGCCGGTCGCCGTGAAGGCCCGGACCAGTGCGGCGGCGTCCGGTCGCAGACCGCCGCGTCCGCCGATGCCGGTGATCCCGTCCACGACGAGGTCGATGTGCCCGCCCCAGGCGGCGGCCGTCAGCGGGCCGCCCGGTCCCGTGTCCTCGCCCGGTGCCGTGCCCGGCTCCACCACGCGTCCGCCCGCCGCGAGCAGTGCGGCGGCTCCGCCCGCGTGGGCGCGGCCCGGCGAGGTGAGCACGGCGCGCACCCCGGCGCCCCGGCGGGCCAGCCGTGCGCCCGCGTACAACGCGTCGCCCCCGTTGTCGCCGCTGCCGACGAGCAGGACGACCCGCGCCCCGTACACCCGTCCGCGCCGTCGCAGCACGTCGGCGCAGGCCGCCGCGAGCCCCGCCGCGGCGCGCTGCATCAGGGCGCCCTCGGGCAGTCGGTCCATCAGGGCGCGCTCGGCGGCCCGTACGGTCTCCACGCTGTAGGCGGTACGCATGGCTCAACCCTCCGCGATCACCACGGCCGACGCCACTCCCGCGTCGTGACTGAGCGACACGTGCCAGTGCCGTACGCCCAGCTCGGCGGCGCGCGCGGCGACCGTGCCGCGGACCCGCAGCCGGGGCTGCCCGCTGTCCTCGACATAGACCTCGGCATCCGTCCACAGCAGTCCGGCCGGCGCGCCGAGCGCCTTGGCGATGGCCTCCTTGGCGGCGAACCTCGCGGCGAGCGAGGCGATGCCGCGCCGCTCGCCGCTGGGCAGCAGCCGTTCCCGTTCCAGGAAGAGCCGGTCGGCCAGGTGCGGCGTGCGCTGCAGCGCCGCGTCGAACCGTTCGATCTCGGCCACGTCGATCCCCACCCCGATGATCACAGGCGTTCCCTCATCACTCACTACTCGCTCGCTGGCGTGCACGCCCGCCGGCGGGCCGGCGCGCTACTCCACGGTCACGGACTTCGCCAGATTGCGCGGCTGGTCCACATCGTTGCCGCGGGCCGTCGCGAGTTCGCAGGCGAAGACCTGCAACGGCACGGTCGAGACCAGCGGCTGAAGCAGCGTAGGCGTTGCCGGGATCCGGATGAGGTGGTCGGCGTAGGGAACGACCGATTCGTCGCCCTCCTCGGCGATGACGACGGTGCGGGCGCCACGGGCCCGGATCTCCTGGATGTTCGACACGATCTTGTCGTGCAGCACCGACCGGCCGCGGGGCGAGGGCACGACCACGACGACCGGCAGACCGTCCTCGACGAGCGCGATCGGCCCGTGCTTGAGCTCGCCCGCGGCGAAGCCCTCGGCGTGCATGTAGGCGAGTTCCTTGAGCTTGAGCGCGCCTTCGAGGGCGACCGGGTAGCCGACGTGACGGCCCAGGAAGAGGACGGTGTCGTGGTCGGCTAGGGACCGGGCGAGCGCCCGGACCGGTTCCATGGTCCCCAGGACGCGGGCGACCGCCCCGGACATCTCGGAGAGCTGACGGATCACGGTACGGATCTCGTCGCCCCACTTGGTGCCGCAGTTCTGCCCCAGGTAGAGGGCGACGAGGTAGCACGCGACGAGCTGGGTGAGGAACGCCTTCGTGGAGGCGACGGCGACCTCGGGTCCGGCGTGCGTGTAGAGCACGGCATCGGACTCGCGGGGGATGGTGGAGCCGTTCGTGTTGCAGATGGCCAGAACCTTCGCGCCCTGTTCGCGGGCGTGGCGTACGGCCATCAGGGTGTCCATGGTCTCGCCGGACTGGGAGATCGCGACGACGAGGGTGCGGTGGTCGAGGATCGGGTCGCGGTAGCGGAACTCGCTGGCCAGCTCGGTCTCGCAGGGGATCCGGGTCCAGTGCTCGATGGCGTACTTGGCGATCATCCCGGCGTGGAACGCGGTGCCGCAGGCGACGACCACGACCTTGTCGACCTCCCGCAGCTCGTGGGGCGCGATCCGTACCTCGTCGAGGCGGAGGGCGCCCGCGCCGTCGATCCGCCCGAGGAGCGTGTCGGCCACGGCCCGGGGCTGTTCGGCGATCTCCTTGAGCATGAAGGAGGCATGGCCGCCCTTCTCGGCGGCGGACACGTCCCAGTCCACGTGGTACTCGCGGACGGTCGCGGGCCTGCCGTCGAGATCGGTGACGGTGACGCCCTCCCGGCGCAGCTCCACCACCTGGTCCTGCCCCAGCTCGATCGCGGAGCGGGTGTGCGCGATGAACGCGGCCACGTCGGAGGCCAGGAACGCCTCGTCCGCCCCCACCCCCACGACGAGCGGCGAGTTGCGCCGGGCCCCGACCACCGTGTCCGGCACGTCCGCGTGCACGGCGACGAGGGTGAACGCACCCTCCAGCCGTCGGCACACCTGCCGCATCGCCTCCGCCAGGTCCGCGCAGGACGAGAACTCCTCGGCCAGGAGGTGGGCGACGACCTCGGTGTCGGTCTCGGACACCAGGTCGTGGCCGCGCTCGGCGAGTTCGGCGCGCAGCCGGGCGAAGTTCTCGATGATCCCGTTGTGCACGACCGCGACGCGGCCCGCGTTGTCCAGGTGCGGGTGCGCGTTCACGTCGGTGGGCGCTCCGTGGGTGGCCCAGCGGGTGTGCCCGATCCCGGTGGTGCCGGCCGGGAGAGGTGCCTCGGCCAGGGCCTTCTCCAGGTTGACGAGCTTGCCCGCCCGCTTCGCCGCGGCCAGCCCGCCGTCCACGAGCACGGCGATGCCCGCCGAGTCGTAGCCCCGGTATTCAAGACGCTTCAGCCCCGCGACGACGACGTCCTGCGCCGACTGCCCACCGACGTATCCGATGATCCCGCACATACCGTTCCCTTCCCTGCGCCCTGCGCCTCATTGCCTTCTGCGTCACCCATCCCCTTTATCCCGAATCGTCGCAGAAGCCGGGGAGGGTGGCAGGGAACGCTTCACGGGAACCGGGCCGGGCGGACGCGGGACCCCGGGGGCGGGTCCCGAAGGCCCGCGGTCCCGCGCCCTTGGCCCGTTCGGGTCCACGGCTGACGCGTGCACGGTGTTGTGCTCGCCTGCACGGGTGGGGCCCGTGCATGGCCCGCGTGCATGTCGAGCGCTCCCTCCGCCCGGTGCCGGGTCCCCCTGGCCCGCGCCGACGTTCAGCGCCGGGTCGCCGAGCTCATGGACGAGGGCCTCGCCTGTCCTCCACGTCACCTGCACCACCCGCGGCACCACCACCCCTCCGACCGTTGCGCCCTGCGCGGCACCGTTGCGGCTCCCGATGTGATGTACGCCTCGTCCCACGGGCGTGTTTTCCGACATGCCGCTGTAACGATCGCCCCGTTCGGCCCACTACTCATCGACAGAGCACACCAGGAGGGACAGGAGGTGCGGCAGTGCCCGACAACGACGCGGATCGTTTCACCGCCATCTACGACGGCTGTCGACAACGCGTGTGGGCCTATGTGGTCAGCCGTGCGGGACGACAGGTCGCCGACGAGGTGGTGAACGAGACGTTCACCGTGGCCTGGCGCAAGCTGGGCGACGTCCCCGAGCCGCCGCTGCCATGGCTGCTCGGGGTCGCCCGCAACATCCTGCGGGACAGCATCCGGGCGGAGGCCAGGCGCGCGTCGTTCGCCGCCGAACTGCGCTCCTGGACGGAACCCGTCGAGGCGGACATCGCCGAGGAGGTGTCCGAGCGAAGCGCGCTGCTCAAGGCGCTGGCCACGCTGCCGGAGGACGACCGGGAACTGCTGATCCTCTCCGCGTGGCAGGGCCTGACCCCGGCACAGGCGGCCGCGGTGGTCGGCTGCTCGCCCCTCACCCTGCGGGTCCGTCTGCACCGGGCGCGCAAACGTCTCACCCAGGCCGCGTCGGCCTCCCCGCCCATGGAGGAGGCCGCAGCCGTGCGGCGTGTGTCCACCCGAGTCCGGATCGCCGTAGGAAAGGAAGCCCGGTGAAGAACGACATCCTGCACCGTCTGACAGCCGCCCGCCCCGCCCACCTCGACCCCGACCGCCCCACGCCGTCGCCGGTCCGGGAAGAGGAGCTCGCCACGTTCACGGCCCGTCCCCGTGCGACGCGCACGGCTCGCACCACCGCCCGGCCGCGGAGGGCGGGCCGCTCTCTCGTCCCGGCTCTCGCCCTGGCCACCGCGACGGCGGTGGCAGCTGTGGTGATCACCGACGCCGTGCCGCAGAAGCCAGGACCCGCCCCCTCCGCGACATCGGGCTCCGGCAGCCAGATCCTTCTCGCTGCCGCCTCCCACGTCGAACAGCAACCGGCCGGTTCCGGCACGTACTGGTACGTGGAGGAACACCTCGGTTCCTTCCACAAGGTCCCCGGCAAGAACTACACCATCGACGACCGCACCGAGCACCGGTACTGGGCGGCCGCAGCCAAGAACAAGCGGTGGTCGCAGTCCCTGGACCTGGGGGCCCGTCCGGCCACGAAGGCCGACGAGGCGGCGTGGAAGGCGGACGGTTCCCCCACGTCGTGGAACGTGGAGGGCGGTGAGACCTTCACCTACGCCGGCAAGGGCGAGATCCAGCGCGACGCCCCCGGCGGAACCGGGGACACCTTCAAGATGGGCGACCTCCCCCTCCGCGTCCTGGCCACGCTCCCCACCGAGGAACAGGCCCTCCGCAAGCGCCTGTTCGCCCTGGTCGACAAGGATTACAACGGCCCCAAGGAAATCCTCGACCGGATCGTCGTCGACACAGCCATCCAACTCGCCACGACCCTCCCGTCCACCCCGGCCCTGCGCGCCGCCGCCTACCGCCTCCTCGCCGCCGAACCCGGCGTGCGCTCCCTCGGCGACGTCAAGGACCACACCGGCCGCACCGGCTACGCCGTCGCCCTCCCCAGCCCCTACGGGCCCGTCGAAATTCGCCTGATCTTCGACAAGGCCACGGGCATGCCGCTCGGCACCGAGACGGTCGCCACCCGGGACGGTGACGGTATGCGCAAGGGCGAGCGGCAAAGCTACACGACGATCACGTCCATGAAGTGGACCGAAAAGGCGCCGCCGTTCGACACCGACACCGAGGACCCGGGCCCGATTTCCGCTCCGGATGATGCGCCGGATCCCGAGCCGGCCCGCTGAGGCCGTCCTCGCCTTTGAAGATACATATGACCAACTGGATCAACGCAACATATTCGAGGGCTAGTGCCGTGCCCGGCAATGTTTGCCCGGAAGGAGCGGCGCCTGGTGCGTGCGATCGCAAGGCGGCCGGAAGCCCTCGTAGCGGGCTACGTGGGCTTTTGGCCAACGCCGCGAGCGCGCGTGCCAGGTGGCGCGACGGGGCAAACGTCGCCGGTCACGGCACTAGCCCCCAGGCTGGAGATTTCACTGTGAGCGGGCGAGTCTGGAGAACCACTTTGCTGCCGACGGTGGCATGTCTGCTGCTGGTCGGCTGCGGGGGAGACAACACTTCGGGTACGTTCCCCGCCGGGGCCGGAGAGGGGCCCATGGACGGAGATGTTGTTGCCGAAGCCCCGAAGCCTCCCCAAAGTCCGGAGGAGTCCTACCGGGCCTTCGTTCGGGGGCTGTACGCGGGAGACAGCGCGGCCGTGTGCCGGCTGGCCGATTCCACTCCCTCGGCGCAAGATCGGCTCCTGCGATCGTTCTACACGGCACTTGGCCTGAGATCTGAGGGGAGATCGCCGCTCTGCGAGGACGCAGTCACCTATTACGTGCAGGAGAAGAAGCTCACCCCGCTTCCAGAAGGCAAGGACATCCCGATCTACGGGAAGGTGGAGTACACCAACGGCAAGGCCAACCTGGCCGGCTGCTACGAGAAGCCTGCCGGAAGTTACGACTGGAACCTGGGCGGCTTCGAGTGGAACAAGGAGTCGGACGGCTGGGTCATCGACTGGATGTCATTTACGACCGGCTGCGGCGGCTGATCTGCCGCGGTACGTAACCGTGGCATTCGATGCGAACGGTGCGGGCGTCTTGTTCGGCGCCCGCCCGCGGCGGTTGGTGGTGCAGTTGGTGTGTCAGGCAGCAGCGGCCTTGCGCATGGTGGAGCGAGGAAGCGCTGCGGGGGACCGGTGCCCGGCATCAGCTGGTCTTCACCGACCGGCTGGTGGCCCCGCGCACGGCGAGCCGCGAGACCCCTGGTCGGGCGACGGCCGCTGGAGAGACAACCGTACGAGCGAGCCTGGTCACCGCATCGGAGGTCCGACAGGCCCCGGTCACCGCCCGGCGGCGAACACCCCACCGGAACCGAAGGCCAGGGTCGCGAAGCGTTCACCGATACGGCGGTGCGTGGCGGCGTCCGGGTGCAACCGGTCGGGCAGCGGCAGTTCCGCGAAGTCCGCCTCGCCGTACAGTTCGCGGCCGTCGAGGTAGTGCAGGTGCGGGTCGTCGGCCGCACGCTGAGCCACGATGCGGGCCAGTTCGTCCCGGATGATGTTGAGCGTCAGCTTCCCCGCCGCCCGTTCGGCGGGATCGCCCCCGGCCCGGACGCTGAGCCGTCCTCCGTCGAAGTCCGGGAGGCTGGGGCCGGGAATGTCCTCGTGGATGGGACAGAGCAGGGGCGAGACCACCAGCAGCGGGGTGGTGGGATGCCCCTCGCGGATGGTGTCGAGGAAGCCGTGCACCGCCGATGTGAAGGCGCGCAGCCGCATCAGGTCGGTGTTGACCAGGTTGATGCCGATCTTGACGCTGATCAGGTCGGCGGCGGTGTCGCGCATGGTGCGGGCGGTGAAGGCGTCCAGCAGGGCGCTGCCGCCCAGCCCGAGGTTGACCAGTTCCACGTCACCGAGGGACGCGGCCCTGGCCGGCCAGGTCGCGGTGGGGCTCGCCGCGTCCGACCCATGGCTGATCGAGCTCCCGTGATGCAGCCACACCCGGCGACCGTCCGTCGGCACGGCCTCGACCGGCGCATCGGTGCGCAGCGCGACCAGCTCGGTGATCTCGTTGTGCGGCAGCCAGATCTCGACCCGCTTCTCTCCCTCCGGCAGCGGCGGGAAGCTGACGGTGCCAACCGGTCCCGGCCTGGTCTCCACCGGCCCGTTGACCAGGTCCGCCACCAGGACGTTGCCACCGGTCGTACTGGCCTGCGCCACGAGACGCCCGTCGACGACCAGGTCGTAGACCCCGTCCAATCGGGGCGCGGCGCCCTGGTAGACCGGCCTGGTTCGGAGCGTGTCCAGCTCGACGGCGGTGGCCCGGGTGCGGAACACCAGCCGTACGCCGGACGGCTGCGCCTCGACCATCGCCAACTGCCCGCCCCCCTGCGCCCGGGCCCACGCGGGCAGCCGGTGCGGCAGCACCCCGTGCTCGGTGCGCTCCAGCTCGAACGCGCCGCGCACGAGGTCGGCGGTGGGAGGTGTGGTGATCCGGTCCGCGCCCGGGAGTTCGGTGGAGTCGGTGGAGGGGGACGGCGTGGCGGCGAAGTCGGGACCGTGATCGTGATCGCGCTGAGGGTTCATGACTTCAGCGTTTCAACCGATCCCCCGCACCGCATACGGTTTTCCGGCCACCGTGGGAACAGCGGTGCGTGCGTGGGGAGTTCGTCGTCGAGACGGGCGGGAACCGCACCTCACGCGTCCCGCGCGCCGCAGCCGCCTCGGCAGCCCGGTCCGCGGCGGCCCCTGTCACCCCGGCAACGACTCGCACTGACTCACACCGGGCCGAGCGGTGAGCCGGGCCTCGCGCCGATTCTGGCCGGGGCCCGGCTCAGGCGTGGGTGAGATTTCCCGGAGCCGGCCCGGCGCCGGGCCACACCCGCCAGGATGAGGCGGGTGACGACCACCACCACAGATCTCTGGCACCACTACGGCCGCACCCGCGCCGAGTATGACCGCGCCGTCCCCCGCACCTTTTCCTGGCTCTGGAGTCAAAACGGCGGCCCCGGCCCCGAGGTCCTGGGCGACCTGACGGGCAAGGTCGTCGGAGACCTCGGCGCCGGAGCTGCCAGGCATGCCGCCCATCTCGCCACCCATCACGCCCCCGCCCGAGTCGATGCTGTCGACGCCTCACCCACGCAATACGCCATGGCCATCGACCTGTTCGGCCACCTCGCACCGCGCCTGCGCATCGTCCGATCCGATGTCGCGAAGCATGTGCAGACAATGGCCGACACGTACGACGTGCTGTACAGCGTCTTCGGCGCGGTCGACTTCACCGACCCGTCCGAACTGCTTCCGTCCGTGGCCGCCGCACTGCGCCCTGGCGGCCGGCTGCTGTTCTCCACGCTCGCCCACTACCTGGGCGGCGCACCTGCGGAACCTGATGTCGTACCCGCCGACGTCCCGGCAAGGACCCCGGACGGGGAAGCGACCACGATGCGTCGCTGGGTGCTCCAGGAGCAGACTTGGACGAAGGTGCTGGACGAGTCCGGTTTCACCCAGACCAGCGTCGACAGGCTGCCGTCGACAACCAACGCTCCGCGCAGCGCGGACACACTGTTCGTGACCGCTGTCCGGCGGGCTTGAGCCCAGAAGGCGCGGAGCGCCCTGCCCCGGACGTTCGGCCTCACCATGGCCAATCCGAAGCGCCACTGGGGCAGCGTCTACGTCGTCGCCACGCAGCACCCCCTCAAGCAGCCCGTGAATCCGGGACCCCCGGCCCTCGCCACCCCAGGCTCCCCGATAAAGCGGACCACCCCGCCTCGCCGACAGTCGGGGCGAGGCAGGGTGGTACGGGTGGAACGGACCGCGACGGTCAGTGCGCGGACGCGTACGCCACGAAGTCCGCCCAGGCGTCCGGCCCGAACCCGAGGTGCGGGCCTCGCACGTCCTTCGAGTCGCGGACCCGCACCGCACCAGAGGTAACAGCGATCTCGACACACGCAGGTCCGTCGTTGCTGCTGTAACTGCTCTTGGTCCACGCCAAGGTGGAGCCGTGCCCGGCTGAACTCTTGCGGATCATGTCTCTCCCAGTACTTTCTCGATGAAGGCCAGTGACTCTCGCGGAGTGAGAGCCTGTGCCCGGATGATTCCGTACCGCAACTCGATGATCCGGACCTGCTTCGGGTCGGAGACCAAGCGGTTGAACAACTGACCTTCCCAGTGTGCCAACGCCGCACCATCGCCGAACTTCAGCAGTTGGAACTGACCACCCATGCCCGCATGGTCCTCCCGGTCAGTCGGCATCACCTGGATCTCGACGTTCCTCAAGCGACCGATCTCCAGCAGGTGTTCGAGCTGACGTCGCGCCACGCCCCTGCCTCCGAGAGGGCGCCTGACCGTGACCTCTTCCTGCACGAAGGTCAACATGGTCGGAGGCTGCCGTTCGAAAATCTCCTGTCGACCCATCCGTCCCGCGACGTACCGCTCGATCTCATCCCGGCTGAACGACGGACGGCGCATCTCGTAGAGCGCTCGCGCGTACTCCTCAGTCTGCAGCAGGCCGTTCAAGTTGTGGTTGTCGTACGCCCCGAACTCGACCGCCGCCCTCTCCAGGTTCGCCAACCCTCGGACCTTCTTCGGGTACCGCGCCTCCCTCAGGTCCTTCTTCATCGCGGCGATCTTGCCGCCCGCGCCCAGGACTTGGTCCGCCCTGTCCAGGAACTCCGGCTTCGGGATGCGTTTGCCGCCCTCCACCTTGTAGACCTGGTTCTCCCCGTAACCGATCGCGTCGCCCAGGTCCTTCGCCCGCAGGCCCGCCGACTCCCGCCAGAGGCGGATCTGTCGGCCCACCGCCGCGATCACCGCGCCCGAGTCGTCCTCCAGGTCGACGCACTGGTCGGCGTCGTCCGTCCCGTCCGCCGTGAGGAACCCCATGCCCTCGATGCCGCCGTCGTCCCTGTCCTCGTCCGTCATACGACCCCCTGCCTTCGCTCCGTGCCCGCGCTGCTCCGCGCCCGGCGCCGTACTGGATGGACAGCCCCGTACCACCGTTGGACAGTCACCGTCCGTACCCATGTCATCGCTTTTCAGCGTAGGCAGCTTCGGCCACGCTGAGTGACGTGAATCGAGAAATCACCCAACCGCGTGTACGGGACGGCAAGTTCGCCGTGCAGCTCTCCGCCACCCGTCGGGGCGCCCGGCTCGCCCGGCTTCTCGCGACCGAACAGCTCCGTTCCTGGGGGTTGCCGCTGGAGGACGCCGGGCAGGTCGTCGCCGAGTTGGCGTCCAACGCCGCGCTGCACGGTCACGTTCCGGGCAGGGACTTCCGCATCTCGTTGACCGTCGACGGGGACACGCTCCGTATCGAGGTCACCGATGCCCGCGGGGACGTGATGCCCCGGGTGACGGAGCCGGACGACGCATCCGTGGCGGGGCGTGGGCTGTTGATCGTCGAGGCGCTCTCGCTCCGGTGGGGCGTGCGGGAGGGGCCCTTTCCGCGCAAGACCGTCTGGGCCGACCTCGCGCTCGCGGGAGGGTGACGACCAAGGGGCGGTCGTGGGCACCCGTGGCCCACTGGTCGCACACGGACTCGTGGAGATCATGTTCGACCAACAGAGCCCCAGCACCTCACCCCGCCGGAGGCCGATGCGGACTACCGGCTCGTACGCGGCCCATAGCCGGTTGTCCCAGGCCGCCGTCAGGAATTAGGGCACGCACCAGCCACACAACCATCCGAGGGGGCTGGAGTTGACGTGCGTGGGCACAGGTGCGGAGCACCGCGTGCGGGATCAGTCCAGCGCCGCCAAGGCATCGAACAGTGCCCGGCCCTCGGGGGCCCTGCGGCGCATCAGCACCCCCGCCACTCTGTGCAGTTCCTCCCACGCGTGAGGGCGGCCAATCTCGGAGGCGTCGTTGATCACGCTCAGGGAGGTCTCCAGAGCGGCCTCCGCCTCTCCTGCGCCTGCGTATGCGTGGGCCAGGCAGGACCCGTACCAGGCGCGGTCCCTGCGGAAGGACGGAGCGAAGCCGGCCAGTCCTGTCACCAGGTTCTCGGCCGCGCTCGACCATTCCTTGAGGTGCAGGTCGGCCATACCGCGCTGCGCGGCGAACCATGACTCGCCGTAGAAGTACAGCGAGGGCGGGGCGTCCGTGGCGGCTGCGATGATCTGCTGTGCCTCGTCCAATCTGCGGTACGCGTCATCGGCATCGCCTTCGAGCGCGTGCCCGCGTCCGGCCATCTGGACTGCCATGGCCCTCGTTGCTTCGCTCGCTCCCGCCGTTGACGCCGCCGCTTCACCCAGTCGGACACAGCGTCGACCCTTGCCCTGAGACCACGCCAGGTGCGCCTTCATGCTCATGGTGGTGGCCGCCATGTCGCCGTACCCGGATTCCAGCGCCCAGTCATACGACCGGTCGAACCATCCCAGTGCCACCGGAGCGTTGTCCTGGTCCTGAGCCATCCAAGCGAGGAACTGCGCGTACTCGGCCAGCAGCTTGACCACGCGGTCTGCCAACGGCCCCCGGGCCTGGTAGTAGAGGGCGGCCACTTCCTCGAACTGAGCAGTCACGAGCGGGGCGATCGTGCGTGAGCCCACGGTGTCCTCCGCCCGGCGATGCGCGGCCAGTAAGGCGTCCATCGCGTCCAGAAAGGCGGTGTCCAAGCGCAGGCCGCCCTTCTTTACGGCGATCAGCCTCTCCGCGTCCGTCTCCGACACGACACCGGGCAGCACGAGTGAGGGAAGGGGAAGCTCCTCGTGCTGGGTGCCCAGCAGTTCAAGGGGTACACCAAGGCCGTGAGTGATCCGCTGGCGCACCTCGACGGATGTCACCTCGCGCCGCCGGTTCTCGATCGCGGAGATGTCCGACTGCGCCAGGCCCACGAGAGCTCCGAGCTTGCTCTGGCTGCTGCACGTCAGCTTTCGCCACCTCTTCAACAGCATCGGCCAATCCTCCGCGGCCACGGCGGCGCGCAGTTCAGGGTGTGCCCACACGTTCGGCTCCGGCTCCATCCCCGAAATATAGGGCGCCCCTATAGGACGCCACAGTGGCCTCGGGATTCCGGGGCCGCCAAGGTGGTCAACGCACCTCGAAGCAACGACGACTTCGGGCAGTGCCTCCCTCGCAGCGGGCCGTAGGGCCGTTCCCTGGCATACCTGCGGCCCGCTGCACACCCAGCCGGAGAGGAGCACGGCGGCCGACAACATCGCCCGCACCCGATGCCCGACACCGAGAGGAGCATGATGCATACGCGACTCGCCCGCGTCCCCGGTTCGGTGATCATGCAGCCGACCACGCAGTGCCTGCCCATGGACTGCACGTACTGCTACCTGCCGTTCCGCAAGATGAAGCACCTCATGCCGGTGGAGGTCGCCAAGGCCGTCGCCGGCCCCGTCAACGAGTGGGCCGCGGCGAACCCGAGGTTCGAGGTCGTGTGGCATGGCGGGGAGCCGCTCGCGGCCGGACGCGAACATCTGGCCGCGCTCATGGCGCCGTTCGAGGACGTGAAGCACTCCGTGCAGACCAACGCGGCCCTGATCGATGACGCATGGTGCGAGTTCCTGCTGGAACACCAGGTCCACGTGGGCGTCAGCATCGACGGACCCGAGGACATGAACACCCATCGCCTCACCCTCGCCGGACGCCCAGGATTCCGCGTCATCATGCGCGGCATGGAGCGCTTGCACCGCCACGGGATACCGCTCTCCGCCATCGCGGTCGTCTCCGACCCGGACCCGGACGCGGCAGGCCGCTTCTACGCATTCTTCGCCGACCTGGGCGTGACCACCCTCGGCGTCAACGTCGAGGAGGAGGAAGGCGTCAACCTGGGCGCCAAGGACGCCGACCCCGTACGAGCAGCGGAATTCTGGACCGCCCTCGCGGATGCCTGGCGGGCGAACCCGGTCGTCCGCCTGCGCGAGGTGGACCGCGTGCTCAACTTTGCCGGCGCTGTCCTGGGCAGCCACGTCACGGCCCCGACGCCGACCTCGGCCCCTTGGGACCCGCTGCCCACCGTCGCCTACGACGGCGGTGTGATCATGCTCTCCCCGGAGCTGGCCGGGTTCAACGACAGTCGCTTCGGTGACTTCACCACAGGCAACGTGCTCCACACTGGCCTGGATGCCCTCGTGGCCGAGGCCGAAGACCGCACCCCCTGGATCAGCGAGTTCTGGAACGGCGTGGACGCCTGCCGTGCCACCTGCCCCACCTTCGCGTTCTGTGGAGGCGCCCATGCGGCCAACCGGTACTTCGAGCACGACGGCCGGTTCGACGGCACCAGGACCCAGTACTGCACAACCGCCAAGATCGCCCTACTCGAAGGAGTCACGCGACATGTCCATGAACATCGCCCCTGACGCCACCGCGCTCGTGATGGACTCGGCCCCGGGATTCACGTCCCTCCTGGACGCCGCGGGCATCACTGCCCTCGCTCACCGGGAGAACGCCTGGACCAACGCCGACCGGGACAACCGCCCCGCCTCGGAGGTCACGCACCCCCAGTCCCTCGCCGGCACGTTCGACAACCGGCCGACCTGGGACAACCCCACGCCCGTGTTCGACAACCGTCCCACTTGGGACAACTGGAAGAACAAGTAGACCGGACGGGGCGGCCCACCAACGACAACTGGCCGCCCCGGCACCACGTGAAGGAGCACCATGGCCAGCCGTACCTTCGGCCGCATCACCGTGACCACTCCCGACCTCGATGAGCCCGGCTTGTACCTGTCCGTGGTCGAGACGCTGGACAGCCCCCGCGGTACCGTGCAGGACTTCGTGTACGGGGACGTGGACCTGCGCTCGCTGGCCCTCACCGGAATCCGGCTCATCACGGGCAGGGTCAGCGACGTCCGTGCGAAGCAAATCGAGTTCGGCGCGCTGAACCTCCACGGCGTCGAGATCACCGGCAGTGATCTGGGCTCGGTCCGCTGGAGCGAGAGCAAGCTCACCCGGGTCCATTTCCGCGACTGCAAGCTCATGGGCGCCGCGCTGGACGGCGTGGTCCTGGACGACGTGCTGTTCGAGAATTGCCGTTTCGACTACGCCGGCTTCGAGAAGGTGCGTGCCACCGGCCCCGTCGCCTTCGCCGGCTGTGCCTTCACCGAGGTCACGTTCACCGACTGCGACCTGTCCGACGCCGTGTTCTCGGACTGCGGACTCAAGCTGACCGAGTTCGGCGGCGGACGGTACCGGGACACCGACCTCCGCGGCAACGACCTCTCGCAGATCCGAGGCGTGGCCCACCTGGCCAAGGTCCGCATCGACCCCGGTCAGCAGACGGACCTTGCCCAGGCCCTCGTGAACGAACTCGGCATCACCATCGGAGACGACTGACCCAGGAGGACCACGTGCCCCTGCACATCGCGTTCAACGACCTGGACGCCCTGCGTGAGCGGTGCGAGACGGCCACGGTTCGTGCGACGAAGCAGGACCCGGCATACGAGGAGGGGTCCGTGGTCCCGTCCGGCCTGTGGCAGCCACTCACGGAAGCGGACGGCCTCTCGCTGGTCGTCCAGGCGATGTGCGCCGATCTCGCGCTCGCGGGAAAGTGACGGCCGGCCCACCCCACGGCCCTACCGGGTGGGGTGGGGACGGGACGGGGCCACGGGCCCTACCGGGTGGCTCCGCCGTACCGCGTCGCCCGGCCCACGCTCATGTACGTGAAGCCCGCGTCCAGCAGTGCCTCGGGATCCAGCAGGTTGCGGCCGTCCAGGATCAGCGGGGCGCGCATGCGGCGGGCCGCGGCATGCCAGTCGATGTCGGCCAGTTCGGGCCATTCGGTGACGAGTACGGCCGCGTCGGCGTCCGATACGGCATCCTTCACGTCCTGGTGACGGGTCGTCGAGATCCAGGGCTCGGCCTCGCCGGGGCGGGCCATCGGGTCCCAGCAGGTCACCTCGGCGCCCTCGGCCAGGAGGCGGGAGGCGATGACGGTGCTGGGGGCC
The DNA here is from genome assembly GCF_042889785.1 of Streptomyces sp. NPDC002476. Classification (NCBI taxonomy): domain Bacteria; kingdom Bacillati; phylum Actinomycetota; class Actinomycetes; order Kitasatosporales; family Streptomycetaceae; genus Streptomyces; species Streptomyces sp. NPDC002476. The sequence continues at coordinate 71,919 of NZ_JBIARH010000012.1, forward strand.
TCGCGCATGTCGTCCGTACCGGGCTTGAACGTCAGGCCGAGGAGGGCGACGCGGCGCCCCCGCAGCCCGCCCAGTTCGGACTTCAGGCGCTGGATGGCGCGCCTGGGCTGGAGCTCGTTGACCTCGATGACGGCGTTGAGGAGCTGGAAGGGGTAGCCGGAGTTGCTGGCCATCGCCCGCAGCGCCCGGGAGTCCTTCGGGAAGCACGAACCCCCGTAGCCGAGACCGGCGTTGAGGAAGTGCGGCCCGAGCCGGTGGTCGCGGCCGACCGCGCGGGCCACCTGCGTGATGTCCGCCCCGGTCGCCTCGCACACGGTCGCGATCTCGTTGATGAAGGTGATCTTCGTGGCGAGCAGCGCGTTGGACGCGAGCTTCACCATCTCGGCGGACGCGACGTCCATGATGTCGACCGGTCCTTCGATGCCGGTGTAGAGCCTCTCCACCCAGTGGGCGGTGGCCTCGTCGAAGGCTCCGATCACCACCCGGTCGGGGTGCAGGAAGTCGGCGACCGCGCTTCCCTCGGCGGTGAACTCGGGGTTCGAGGCGTAGCCGACGCCGCTCAGGCCCGCCTCGTCGAGGGCGGCCCGCACCCGGCTGCCGGTGCCGACCGGCACCGTGCTCTTCACCACGATCGCGACCAGGTGCGACGCGGTGTTCTTCAGCGCCTCGACGACGGCCCACACCCGGGAGAGGTCGGCGTCGCCGGACGCCGTGGGCGGGGTGTCGACGCAGACGAACACCGCTTCGGCGTCCCGTACGGCCTCGTCCGCGTCGAGGGTGAACGACAGCCGTTCCTTGTTCCGGATGATCAGGTCGCCGAGGCCCGGTTCGAAGAACGGGACGTCTCCGGAGCGCAGCAGGTCGATGCGCTCCGGCTGGATGTCGCGGACCACCACCCGGTGACCGAGTTCGGCGAAGCAGGCCCCGGTCACCAGGCCGATGTAGCCCGCGCCGAACACGGCGATCCGGCGGGGTGCGGGAGAGAGGGTCGTGGTGTCAGTCATGGATGGCAGGTGTCCTTCGGGCGGCGCGCGTGTCAGCCACGGCGCCGTTGGTTTCTCGGATGGTTGCGGGCGGTGCGTTCGTTGCCGAATTTGTAGGAGCCGGTCCAGCGGGCCATGACGGCCTGTTCGTCCCCGGATTCGATCTCGGCGACGAACTGCGCGGCGCGGGGGCCGCGCAGGGTGGTGGCCTTGCGGCCGCGGTGGTTGATGACGACCGTGCCGTCGGCGCGGGTCTCGTAACTGAATCCAGAAGGTGCGGGCATGTGCGGACTGTGCCTCATCTCCGTCGGTGCCGCCAGGTGGAAACCGGCGGCGGTGTGCCGCGGGGCGAGTCGTACGAGCGGCGGGCGGCGGCCCTCACGGCCGGCCCGCGCCGCTGCTCCGACCGGCCCCGGGCCGACTCCGCTCGACTCGGGCCCGCGCGGGGGCGACACGGGTCTGCCCGGGTCGGCACGGCCGGTGCGGGCCCGCAGGGCCGACACGGGCCCGCGCCGGTCGGGCTCGCCCGATGGGTGCGGGCGCTGCCCGGGTCCTCGCCGTACGGGTCAGTTCGCCCGACCGGCGCGGACGCGGACCGGGGCCGGTCCCAGCGACAGCGGGAGCGGGACGCCGACCGCGCACCGTACCGGCGGCAGGGGTCCGGCCGCCGCCCCCACCGGGAGCACGGGTCCGGCCGCGGACCGCACGGGCGGCGACAGCGGGACGCCGGCGCCGGACCGTACCGGCAGGGGCAGCGGTACGCAGCCCTCCTCGCGGGCCAGCAACTCCCCGGCGAACAGCCGGACCAGCGGGTGCAGCCGGTGGCCGGGGCCGCCGCCGAGGTCGACCCGCTCGGTCCAGTGCTCCTCGGCGAGCCCGTCGAGGAGGTCCTCGGCCCGGTCGGGCCCGACACCGAGCGCGCGGGCGGCGGTCTCCGGCGGTACGGGGTGCGGGCCCAGCGCCGACAGGAACCGCAGGGTGCGTCGGCCCGGCGGGGCGAGTCTGCGGTACCCGCCCATCAGGCTCTCCCTCACCGACAGGTCGCCCAGGGTGAGTTCGTCCAGGGCCCGGTGCGGTGCGGTCAGCCGCCGGGCGAGCGTCGCCAGCGGACGCAGCGGCCGGGCGGCGGCCCGCAGACCGGCGATGCGCAGCGCCAGCGGCAGCCCCGCGCACGCCTCGACGACGGCATCGGCCGCCCGGGGTTCGGCCGCGGTACGGGCCGGGCCCGCCAGCGCGTCGAACAGCCCGCGGGCGTCCGCCGCGGGCAGCGGGCGCAGCGCGATCCGGCCCACGCCGTCGAGGGCGGGCAGCGCACGGCGGCTCGTGATCAGGGCCGCGCAGCCTTCGGTCACCGGCAGCAGCGGGCGCAGCCGGCGCTCGTCGGCCGCGTCGTCGAGGACGAGCAGCAGCCGCCGGTCCGCGATCCGGGTGCGATAGGCCCGTACCCGGTCGTCGGAACCGGCCGGAATCCGGTCGGGGGCCACGCCGAGCAGCCGCAGCAGCTCGGCGAGCGCGTCCGCCGGGTCGAGCGGGTCCGGGCCGGAGCCGCGGAGGTCGAGGTGGATCTGACCGTCCGGGTAGCGGTGCCGGACCCGGTGCGCGGTCCGGAGCACCACGGCCGTCTTGCCGACGCCGATCATGCCGGTCACGACGTGCACGGCCGGTTCGCCGCCGCGCGGGCGGTGGTCGCTCAGGGCCGTGCTCAGCCGCAGCACCTCCTGGTCGCGGCCGGTGAAGCGGACGGGTGCGGGCGGCAGTTCGGCGGGCACGGGAAGCGGGGCGGGCGCGGGGGCGGCGGCCGGTACGGCGGCGATGGGGACGGCGGCAGTGGGGACGGGGCGTGGCTGGAGCAGGGACGGATGGCCGGTGAGCAGGGCCTGGTGCAGTCGCTGGAGTTCGGCGCAGGGGTCCAGTCCCAGCTCCTCGGCGAGCGTGGCGCGCGCGGCCCGGTAGGCGGCGAGCGCGTCGGCCTGCCGGCCCGCCCGGTACAGCGCGGTCATCAGCTTCGCGCGCAGCCCCTCGCGCAGCGGGTGGGAGGCGATCTCGGCGATGAGCTCGGGGATCAGTTCGCCGTGCCGCCCCAGTTCCAGGTCGGCGTCCATACGCCGTTCGAGGGCGACCAGTCGCTCCTCCTCCAACCGGTCGCGCCCGGCGACGACGAGTGGGTCGCAGACGCCGCCCAGCGCCTCGCCCCGCCAGCAGGCGAGGGCGTCGCGCAGGGTGTCGGCCGCGGTCCGCGCGTCACCCGCGGCGAGCGCGGCGGCACCGCGCGCCGCCCGCTCCTGGAAGGCGAGCAGGTCGACGTGGACGCCGTGCTCCGGCAGCCGGATGAGGTAGCCGGGGCGGCGGCGCTCCACGCCGATGCCGGAGCCGAGCAGTCGGCGCACCCGGGAGGCGTACGTGTGGATCTGGGCGGTGCAGGTGGCGGGCGGGCGGTCGCCCCACAGCAGTGCGGTGAGCTCGGTGTCGGCGACGACCCGGCCGCGGGCCATCAGCAGGGCCGCCAGGACCGTGCGGGGTTTGGCGCCGCCGAGGTTGAGCGGGGTGGTGCCACGGTGGGCCTCCACCGGCCCGAGCAGATTCAGGTGCAGGGTTTCCGTCGTGTCCGGACGTGCGGCTCGCGCCACGTCCGGGTGCGGGGTTCGCGTGTCCGGGTACGGGGTCTGCTTCGCGGCCACGGGGTCACGGACCCCAGATGTTGCCGGACTGGCCCGTGCGGTGCTCGTGGAAGCCCGTGCGGTACTCGTGGAAGTGAGGGCCGGACGTCTCGGCGGCGAGTGTCCGAACGCGGGTGGTTCCGTACGAAAAGTGCATCTTTCCCCCTGTTGGGCGCACGGGGCCGGGTCCGGTCACGTGCGGCGGTCTCCCCTTGGAGCCTGTCGGGGGGGGGGGGGCCGGGGGGGGGGCCCCCGGGGGGGGGGGCGCCGCGGGGGGGGGGCCCGGGGGGGGGGGCGGGGGCGGTGGGGGGGGGGGGAGCCGCGGGGGGGGGGCGGTGTGGGG
>NZ_JBIARH010000012.1:75911-109149 GCF_042889785.1 Streptomyces sp. NPDC002476
CCGGGGCGGCGCCGGGGCCCGGGCCCGCCCAGGCGCGGCGGCCCCCCCTGGCCGCGGGTGTGGGCACCCCCCCCCGGGGGCCCCCCCCGGGGCGCCCCCCCCCCGACAGGCTCTTACCGGTACGGGCGGGCCTCGTATGGTCGTACGGAGATCCGCCGTGAGGCTTCGCCGTTCTGGCGAGGCGTCCTGACCGGTGGTATCAACTCTGCGCGATGGCCAGAACTTTGCACAGGGTTCATCTCTGTCAGGGAGCTGCAATGGCAGGACACGGACAAGATCACGGACGGCGGCGGTGCGGCGCCCGCTCGTGGCGACGGCTCGTCACCAGGGGTTGCTCTCGTGCGCCAGCAGCTCGACCAGCATGGTCAGCGGCACGACCGAACCCCTCGTGAACCGCGCCGGACACCGCGCCAGGACGTCGTCGGCGGCGCGTTCGGCGTCCGCCAGGGTGGGCTGGCAGAGAAAGAGCACCGCGGACCCCGAGGGCGCCGGCTGGGCGTAGATGTGCTCCACCCCGTGGCCGGGACGGACCGCCCCCCACAGCGCCGCGCCTACGTCACCGGTCCAGCGACCGTGGGCCGGATCGGGGTGAAGGTTCACGACGTACATGACGGCCGCCTTCCACTTGCTATAGCCGATTCCGTGGAACTCCTGTGAACTTTCGGCCATCGAATAAGGTGTTGGCTCACATCGGCCGCACCCGCCACCCAGGTGGGTGTCGCGTGCGGACTGTGGGGCTTCTGCCTTTGGGGGAGGGATAGATGCTGCGTCAACTGGGCCTCGGGCCGGACGAGGAAGCGGTGTACCGCGCGATGCTCGCCGGCGGTACGGGGGGCATTTCCGGTCTCGTAAGTCAATTGGGCTGGACGGAGGAGCGCTTTCGTGCAGCGCTGGACCGGCTGGCCGCGCTCTCGCTCGTGCGCCCGTCGGCGGACGGCGGCCCGGGACGGCCCGTCGATCCCGAACTGGGGCTGACCGCGCTCCTGATGAGTCAGGAGGCGGAGGTTCTCGAACGCCAGCGCCAGATCAGCGCGAGCCGCCTCGCCATGACCCGGATGCTGGCCGATATTCGCGCCTCGGGCGGCCAGACCGCCAACGAGGTGCAGAAGCTCAGGACGATGGACCAGATCCAGTCCAAGATCGAGCACCTCGCGAGCACCTGCACCACCGAGGTGGCGGCGTTCGTACCGGGCGGCGCGCAGAGCGCCAAGACCCTGGACGCCGCCCGGCCGCTCGACCAGGCGGCCGCCGGCCGGGGCGTCCAACTGCGGTACGTGTTCCTCGACAGCGCCGCGAACTCGCCGGCCACCCGGGAGTACGTGAACTGGCTCGGGGCGCGCGGCGGTCAGGTACGGACCGTGCCCCGGCTGCCGTCGCGGATGCTCATCTACGACCGGGTCACGGCGATCGTCCCGGTGGATCCGACCGCGGCGGATCTGGGCGCCCTGGTGCTGCACGGCACCGGCGCCGTGGCCGCGCTGCTGGCCTTCTTCGAACACACCTGGCAGCAGGCGCGCCCGCTGGGCGAGGCCGCGTCCCGTACCGGCGAGGACCCGCTCTCGCCGCCGGAACGGGCGGTGCTGGAACTGCTCGGCCAGGGCATGACGGACGACGCGATCGCCCGTCAGCTGGGGGTGTCGGTGCGCACGACCCGGCGCATCACGGCCGACCTGATGCAACGGCTGGGCGCCCGCAGCCGGTTCGAGGCAGGCGTCCTCGCCGCCGGCCGGGGCTGGCTCTGCGTCTGAAACCCGCCCTCGCCGTACTCGCGGACCGGTGAGAAGCACCCGCGGACCGGCAAGGAGCCCCCGCGGGTCGGTGAGGAGCCCCCGCGGGCCGGTGAGAAGCACCCGCGGGCCGGTGAGAAGCACCCGCGGGCCGGCGTCGGGCGCCGGGCGTGGCGCATCGCCTGGTGGCCGGTGCGGTGTGCCGTCCGGCGCCCGACGCCTATGCCGACACTCCCGGCGGGTCCCCAGGCATCTGCGGCGGGACCCCGGGCAGCCCCGGCGTGCGTCCGGGCGCTCCCGGCCGGACGGCGGACCCGCCCGCCGGACCTCCGGGCATCCCGGGCCGGCCTCCGGGCCACCCCGGTCGGCCTCCGGGCCACCCCGGCCGGACGGGACCTTCGAGAAACTGCCCAGGGCCGACACGTCGATCCCTCTCGTCGCACAACTGCTCGACCAGGATGCCGGTCGTGTCTACAAATCCTCTGCACCCGTCAGTTGCAGGGCCCCGCACTCGCTGCGGGACAGGCTCCGGAACCACGCGACGGTCTCCGCCAGGCCCCGCGCGGTGCTGAACGTCGGCCGCCAGTCGAGATCCTCGCGGGCCCGGGTGGTGTCCGGGCGGCGGACCGACGGGTCGTCCACCGGCCGCGGCACCCGCACGATGGCGGACCGGGACGCGGTGAGTTCGCGAATCCACTCGGCGAGCCGGAGCACCGAGATCTCCTCCTGGTTGCCGAGGTTGACCGGACCGGCCAGCGTGTGCCCGGCCATCCGCACCAGGCCGTCGACCAGATCGGACACGTAGCACAGCGACCGGGTCTGCGACCCGTCACCGGCCACCGTGATCGGCTCCCCGGCGAGCGCCTGCCGGATGAACGTGGGCACGGCACGGCCGTCGTGGGCGCGCATGCGGGGCCCGTACGTGTTGAAGATGCGGACGATGCCGGTGTCGACGCCGTGCGTGCGCCGGTAGGCCATGGTCAGCGCCTCGGCGTACCGCTTCGCCTCGTCGTACACGGACCGCGGCCCGACCGGGTTGACGTTGCCCCAGTAGCTCTCGGGCTGCGGATGCACCAGCGGGTCGCCGTACGTCTCCGACGTGGAGGCGAGCACGAACCGGGCGTTCTTCTCCCGGGCGAGGTCCAGCAGATGGCGGGTGCCCTCGGACCCCACCCGAAGGGTCTCCAGCGGCAGTTCGAGGTAGTCGACGGGGGACGCGGGCGAGGCGAGGTTCAGTACGGCCGCGACCTCGCCCTCGACGGCGAACGGCCCCTCGCACACATCGGCCTCGATCAGCCGGAACCCGTGCTCGTCGGCCAAGTGGGCCACGTTCTGCGGATCGCCGGTGCTGAAGTTGTCGACGCAGACGACGCCCCAGCCGTCCGCGAGCAGCCGTTCACACAGATGCGAGCCGAGGAATCCCGCCCCGCCGGCCACTACAGCTGTCCTGGCCATTCTCATACCCTCCCTGGAATCGCGTCCCCCGGATCCGCGTCCCCGGAATCACGTCCCTGGAATCGCATGGCGTACCCGTACGGGAATCGCAGGATTGATCCCCGGGGCGCATTGGAATGTGACAGGAAGATAGCGGCCACCGCAAGCGTGCATTTCTCATCGACTGCCCCGGCATGAAGATCTCACATGCGATATGGGTTCCTCATACGGGGTGGTCGGCGAAGGTTGTTCACGCGTAATCGGTGAACGGGACACTACCGACACGTGCGGGCCTCCCGGCAGAATCGAGCCGTCAACAGCGACCGGGCACGGGGAGCGCGGGGAAACCCGAACCGTGAATTCCGGCAGCCGCAATGCGTAAGGAGTCGTACCCCCATGTCGCAGAACGCCATCACCGCGGCCAATGTGGAAGAGCTGATCTCGAAGAACATCACGGAGCGCTTCAGCAGCGACCACGAAGTCCTCAAGCTCTCCCAGCACTTCCGCCGCGAGGGCTACGTCAAGCTTCCCGGTCTGGTCTCCGAGGAGGTCTTCGCCGCGGTCGCCGACGAGACGCACCAGCTGATCGACACCCACCAGAAGCGCATCGACATCCGCCTCAAGGAGACCGGCGACTCGCCGCGCTACATGTCGACGGTCGGCCAGAAGGCGATCGCCACGGACGGTTCGCTCATCCCCGCCGTCTACGAGTCCCCCGCGCTCAAGGGCTTCCTGTCCCGCCTGGCCAAGGAAGAGGTGGTGGACTGCCCGTGGGACGAGGAGAAGTACATCATCACCCGTCAGCACCAGAAGGGTGACACCCACGGCTGGCACTGGGGCGACTTCAGCTTCACCGTCATCTGGCTGATCGAGGCGCCGGCCCTGGAGTTCGGCGGCATGCTCCAGGCCATCCCGCACACGGACTGGAACAAGGACGACCCGCGCGTCGAGGAGTACCTCCAGGAGCACCCGATCCGCTCCTACGGGCACGCCAAGGGCGACCTGTACTTCCTGCGCTCCGACACCACGCTGCACCGCACGGTCCCGCTGAACGCGGACAAGACCCGCATCATCCTCAACACCTGCTGGGCCGGCAACGCCGACCTGTCGAAGACCGCCACGCACGAGACCATGACGGCGATGTTCGACTAGGAATCAGAAATTCCGGAGGGGCGGAACAAGAGAGAGCTGCGCATGATGACCAGGTTGCCTGCCACGCTTTCGATCACCGCGATGGTGCCCTGTTACAACGAGGAGGAGTGCATAGAGCAGGCATACCTGGAAATCAAGAAGGAGATATACCGGTACGAGGATTCCGAGATCCTCTTCATCGACGACGGAAGCACCGACCGCACCCTTGAGATCATCAAGCGAATAGCCGCTTCCGACCCGCGCGTCTCCTATCTCTCGTTCGCGCGCAACTTCGGCCTCGAATCGGCTTTCACCGCCGGGTTCGCCTACGCCTCGAAGGAATGGACGGTCCAGCTCGACGCCGACCTCCAGTCCCCGCCCGCCGAACTCCACAGGCTGGCGGGGCGGGCCGTGGAGGGCGACTACGACGCGGTCTTCGCGGTCCGCAGGGCCCGCCAGGACCCCTGGTACCGCAGGCTCGGCACCCGGGGCCACCAGGCCATCGCCACCCGGATCCTCGGAATCGAACTGCCCGTGCACGCCTCCGTGTTCCGGGTGGTGCGCACCGCGGTGGCCCGCAAGGTCGCCGACTGCGAGGTCAGCACCCCGTACTTCATCGCCACCCTGCCGCTGATCGGCGCGCGGTACACCACGGTGGAGACCGCGCACTCCGCGCGGAGCGCGGGCCGGGGCAAGTGGTCGCTGGGCAAGCTGTTCCGGCATGCGATCGACCTGTTCGTCGGCTTCTCCTACCGGCCCCTCGCCCTCGTCTACGTCGCGGCGGCGGCCGCCGCCGCTGCCGCCGCGGCGCTCGCGATCGGCCACGGCGACGTCCCCCTCCTCGCCACCGCGTCCGTGGTCCTGCACGCCGCCGGTCTCGGCGCGCTCGCGCTGCTCGCCCGCTACCTGGTGCGCATCATGCGCGGCAGCGCCGGCCTGCCGCGCTACCAGATCCGCGAGGCCAACATCCCCGTACGGCCGCGCGACGACCTCTACGCGTACCAGAACGAGTCCACCGGCCGGGCGACCCCCGGACCGATGCTGCAGACAGGGAATCTGCCATGACCAAGTCCCACATCCTCGTGCTCGGCGGGGGCGAGGACCAGCTGCCCGCCTACCACGAGGCCCGCCGCCTCGGCCACGGCGTCATCGGCGTCGACCAGCGCCCCGACGCGCTCGGCGCCGCCGCCGCCGACCTGTTCCTGTGCATGACGACCCGCGATCCGCAGCGGATCGCGGCCAGGGTCGGGCACCTCGACGTCGCCGCGGTCGTCTCGCCCGCCAGCGACGCGGCCCAGGAATCGGTCGCCGAGCTGAGCAGACTCCTGAAGACCCCGCACCAGCCGTCCCCGGACGCCGTACGCGCCTCCGTCGACAAGGGCTATTTCCACTCCGTCCTCGCCCGGCTCGGCCTGCCCACCTACCGCCACGTCCAGTCCGACGACCCCGCCGAACTACGCAGGGCCGCCGCCGAGTTGCCGATGCCCGTCATCGTCAAGCCGAGCGACTCCTCCGGCAGCAAGGGCGTCCAGGTCGTCGCCGACCCCGAGGCGCTGCCCGCGGCCCTCGACGAGGCGCGGCACTACTCCTTCTCCGGGCAGGTGATCGTCGAGGAGATGCTGCTCGGCCGGCACCTGTCCGCCGAGGCGTTCCTGCGGGGCGCCCGGCTCGGCACCGTCGCCGTGACCGAACGCACCACCACCGGCGCCCCCCGGATGATCACCACCGGCCACACGGTGCCGGCCGAACTCGCGCCCGCCACCGAGATCCGGCTCCGCTCCCTGATCATGGACGTCTGCGGGGAGCTCGGACACGTCGACGGCCCGGTCAACTTCGACTTCGTCGTCGACGAGCACACCGAGGAGATCCGCTTCATCGAGATGGGCGCCCGGCTCGGCGGCAACGGCATGCCGCTCCTGGTCAAGCACGCCTACGGCATCAACACCTACGAGGCCGCGCTGCGCCTCGCGCTGGGCGAGGAGTTCGATCTGACGCCTCGTCACAACAAGAAGACGGCCCTGCGGATCCTCACCAGCGACACCGACGGCGTCCTGCGCACCGTCGAGGGGGCCGACGCCGTCCGCGCCCTGCCGCAGACCGCCGAACTCCAGATCTTCGCGAGCCCCGGCGGCCGGGTCCACCGCTACACCCAGGCGGGCCACAAGCTCGGCTACCTCCTGCTCGTCGCCGACAGCCACGCCGAACTCCGCGAGGCGCGCGCCCGCGCCGACGCCCTGCTGCGCTTCGACGTGGAACCCGCCCCGGACCGCGCCCCCCGCACCCCGCCCGCCACCACCGCCACCGACGCCGCTCCCGGCCCCGGCTCCGGCTCCGACACCCGACTCCTTACGGAGAAGACCCCTTGAACACCGTCCGGCGCAACGCGCCCTTCCTGATCCTCTTCCTGCTCGCCGGTGTCTTCGCGGGCATCGTGTGGTTCGTCATGCCCCACGACCGCGAGGTCAAGAGCCTCGGCATCCTGCTGTTCAAGCTGGTGCCGTTCATCCTGGCCACCGAGGCGGTCGCCCAGCTCGACCCGGCATGGGCCAGGAGGATCCACCTCCACCTGGCGATACCGCTCTGCTTCCTCGTCTACTTCATCTACTTCGTGCCGAAGATCTTCTTCGTCGCCGAGGACCACCCCGAGCTCTACTACTACATCCTGACGCTGACGCCGTTCGTCGTGCTGAGCCTCGTCTTCTCGTTCCGCGTCGGCGGCGGCGCCTCCCACCTGGTGCGCCGGCTGTCCTACGCGATGATCCTGCTGATGCTGTCCGGCGTCGAGGACTTCGCCTACCTCACCGTCAACGACCACACCGACCCGCAGTGGCAGACCATTCCCGAGGTGTGGACCTGGGCCTCGCACATGACGGTCTTCCTCGGCCACGCCGCCAGCAAGTACGAGGCATACGCGTTCATCATCACCCACCTCGTGCTCGTGGTGTTCGTGCTGTTCGCGCCCACCCGCTGGTTCACCCCGGTCGCCCGGCTCTTCCGCCGCCCGGGCCGTCCCGGCTCCGAGGCCGGAGGCTCCGGGATCAGCGGCTCCGGGGCGGGCGACGCCACGGACCGTGACGCCACCGACCGCGACGCCGGGGCCCGCGCGGCCGGCTGACGACCGCCCGCGCCGAGGAGACGACGAGGAGACGACGACGATGTTCCTCCGAGAGGCCGTGTACGTGCCCGTCACGTACGCCCGCCAGTACGGCACCCGGGGCTCGCTGCGCCGACGCCAGCTGAGCCAGCTCAACCGGATGCTGGCGCACGCCCGCGCCCGGGTGCCGTACTACCGCGACGACCCGGCCTACCGCACCGGGCCGCTGCGCACCCTCGCCGAGGCGGCCCGGCTCCCGGTCCTGAACAAGGAGGTCCTGCGCGCCAGGCCCCTGGAGGACTTCCTCGCGGACGGCGTGAGCCCCGGCACCCTGCCGACGTTCCGGACCAGCGGATCCACCGGCCGCCGGGTGACCGTGGTGCACGACCAGCGCAGCCACGACTACCACATGGCCGCGTGCGTACGCCGGTTCCTGGCGACCCGCCGGTACCTGCCGACCGACCGGCTCTCGCACATCCGGCCCTTCGCACCGCCCTCGCGCGGCTTCGAGAAGGCCAAGCTGTTCCGCCGTCACGTCCTGCTCACCGACCGGCCCATGGAGGACATCAAGGCCGAGCTCCTCGCCGAACGGCCCCAGGTCGTCATCGGCTACCCGGTGCACCTGCGGGCCCTGCTCCGGGCCCTGACACCGGCCGAACTGGCCGCCCTGCGCCGCTCCCTGCGCCTTGTCATGACCGAGTCCGAACTCCTCGTCGACGCCCACCGGGCCCTGTTCGAGAAGGAGTTCGGGGTGCCGGTGCGCGACGAGTACTCGGCGTTCGAGGTCCTCAACGTCGCGTACGACTGCCGGTACGGCCGGGCCCACCTCGCCGAGGACCGCCTCCTGGTGGAAATCCTGGACGCGGAGGACCGGCCGCTGCCCGACGGCGCCGAGGGCCGGGTCGTGGTGACCGCGTTCATGGAGCGCGCGATGCCGCTGATCCGCTACGACCTCGGCGACGTCGGCCGGATCGAGACGCGGCCCTGCCCGTGCGGGCGGCGCTTTCGCACCCTGCGCCTGACCGCCGGCCGGGTCAACGACTCGGTCCTGCTGCCCACCGGCCGCCAGCTGTACCCGGACACCTTCCTGCACCTGGCGGCGACCTTCCCGGGCATCGCCGAGTGCGCCGTCCACCAGGACCGCGAGGGTGCGGTGCGGCTCGATGTCGTCCCGGCCGAGGCCATGGACGACGACGCCTGGGACGCGCTGTGCGCGGGGGTGACCGAGCGGCTGCACACCGTGGCCGAGTGCGTGTTCCCGCTGCGGGTCGTCCGGGCCGACCGGATCGAGATCACGGCGGGCGGCAAGGGCCGCTTCGTCACCTCCGAGGCGGTGGCACCCCGGCCGGTGCCGGCCGACACACCATGACGGCCGCCGCCCCGGCCCCGGCGCCGGACCGGGGGACGAACGGGTCCACCCCGAAGGACCGGAAGACGGCCGGGACCGCCCCGCCGGACCAGGACCGGGATCCGGGGACGGACGGGGGGGCCGCCTCGCGGCGGCCCACCGTCGGCCTGCTGACCTCGCTGCTCGCCGGACGCGCCGCCTTCCGGCTCGCCCTGGTCGGGGCGAACGCCGCCCTCCTCGCCAGCTGGGGCCAGGGGCCGTACGCCCACTACGCCAGTGCCATGGGCACCGCCCAGGTCCTGACCACCATCACCTCGCTCGGCATCGAGAAGTCCGCCCTGAAGCTGGTGCCCCGGGCCCGCCGCACCGGCGGCCAGCTGATCACCGTCTTCCTGACCTGCGCCCTGGCCCTCACCGGTGTCGTCGTGCTGGGGCTGGGCTGCGCGGTGGCGTTCGTCCCGTCCGGCGACCACCGGACGGCGGCGCTGCTCGCCGGGCTGTACGCCGCCCTCCTCGGCCTGAACACGGTCCTCGTCGGGCTGTGCCGGGCGCTCGGCCGCAACCGGGCCGACATCGCCAACTTCGCGGCCCTGTCACTGATCATCGTCGCCGGAACCGCCCTCACGGCCCTGCTCGACTGGGGGCTGGTGGCCTTCATCGGCTGGATCCTCGGCGGGACCGCCCTGCTCGACCTGGCCCATCTGCCCGCGCTGTACCGGGCCGCCGCCCGGCCGGTGCGCCGCCGGCTGGTCGCGCCCGCGGTCGGCACCTCCCTGCTCATGGCGTCCGGGGACGTGGCGGCCTCCGGCACGCTCAGCCTGCTCTTCGCCCTGCTCGGCGCCTCCCGCCACCACGAACAGAGCGGCCACCTCTATCTGATGGTGCTCGCCTCGTCCGTGCTGCTGAACGGCTTCGGCTACCTGCTGCGGCTGTTCCAGCCCCATGTGTCGCTGACCCTGCGCGGCGTGACGGACACCCGGCTGGACCGCCGGGTCGTCCGGCGGCTGCCGCAGGTCGCGGTGGCCGGGATCCTGTGGACCCCCGCCGCGCTGCTGCTCACCCGGCACGCCGAACAGAGCGGCCTGGTGTCGCCCCCGGTTGCCGTACTGCTCCTGTACGTGCTGTGCGTACCGCTGTTCTTCGCGGTCGGCAGCCTCAACTACCTGCTGGAGAACGCCACCACGCGCACCCTGCGGGTCACCGCCGCCGGTTCGGTGGCCGGGCTGCTCTGCGCGGTCCTGCTCGGCCTGGTGCTGGTGCCCGCGCTCGGCGCGCTCGGGGCGGTCACCGCGCTCGTGGCCGGGGAGATCGCCCACGTCCTGGCCGCCCGGCTCCTGCTGCGGACCGCCCCGAGGCCGGCCGGCGCACCGGCGCCGTGACCGCACCCGTCACCACCGCACGCACGCCCACCGCTCCCGTCGCACCGCGCCCCTGACCACCGTGCCCGTGACCACCGTGCCCCGCGCGCGGACCCGACCACCTGAGGAGCTCACCCGATGAATCGTCCTCGGACCAGCCGCAGCCCCGCCGAGGCGAAACCCGACGACGGCATGCTGGCGGACACCGACGCGGCGGGCGGCCGCCCGGCCTGGCGCGGCATCGTCTACCCCCTGCTGATCTCCGTCCTCGCCCTGGGCGCGCTCTTCGCCGTGCTCGGCCTCGGCCTCGGCGTGCCCGACGACCTCCCCTCGGGCACCACCGCGACGCCCCCCGCCGCGGCCACCCAGGCCAGCGAGACGCTGCTGCGCATCGTGGGCGCGCTGGCCGCGGTCGCCGCCGTCGCCGCGGCGGGCGGCGCGCTCGCCCGCAGGCTCGGCCAGCCGCCGGTCGTCGGCGAGATCGCGGCCGGTCTGCTGCTCGGCCCCTCCTGCCTGGGGGCGTTCCTCCCGGCCTCGAAGGAACTGTTCTTCCCCGACGCCGCCCAGCCGGTCCTCGGACTGCTCGCCCAGGTCGGCCTCATCCTCTTCATGTTCTCCGTGGGCTCCGAGTTCGATCCCTCCCAGCTCCGCCGCAGCGGGCGGGTGGTGGGCGCGGTCAGCCAGGGCAGCATGATCATCCCGTTCGTGCTCGGCGTGCTGTCGTCCGGGCTCGTGTACCACGAGTTCGCCGCCGGGCGCGTGGGCTTCCTGCCCTTCGCGATCTTCCTGGGCACGGCGATGAGCATCACCGCGTTCCCGGTGCTGGCCCGGATCGTCCAGGAGTCGGGCCTGTCCCGGCACCCGCTCGGCACGATGGCGATGACCTGCGCGGCGGCCTGCGACGTCATCGCCTGGGGCGCGCTGGCCACCGCCATGGCCGTGGCCGGGGCGGGCAGCGTCTGGGGAGCCGGCGGCACGGTGCTGCTGGCCGCCGCGGTCGCGGCCGTGGTGCTGCTGCTGGGCCGTCCCCTGGTCCGGGCCGCCGAGCGGTGGGCGGACCGGTCCGGGCTGCCCGCCGCCGCCCGGCTGGTCTTCCTGCTGCTGCTCGTGTTCTCGCTGGCCCGGCTCACCGACCTGATCGGCGTCCACTCCATCTTCGGCGCGTTCCTCGCCGGGCTGCTGCTGCCGCACCGCGCGGGCAGCGCCCTGACCGCCGTGCAGGTCCGGGTCGACTCCCTCAACCGCCGGCTGCTGCTGCCCCTGTTCTTCCTGTCCGTCGGCATGACCGTCGACCTCACCCAGGTCACCGGGCACGCCGGGCTGCTGCTGGCCGCGGCGGTCGCGGTCGTCACCGCGGTGGCCGGCAAGCTCGTCGGAACCGCCGTCACCGCCCGTACCGCGGGGCTGTCCTGGCGGTACTCGCTCGGACTCGGTGTGCTCCTCAACGCCCGCGGCGTCACCGAGATCGTCGTGCTCAGGGCCGGGCTCGACGCCGGGCTCATCAATCAGAACGCGTTCACCGTCCTGGTCGTCATGGCCGTGCTCACCACGGTGATGACCGGCCCCGCACTCGGTCTGCTGGGCCTCGGCAGCCGGTCCGCGACCGGCACTCCCCCGCACTCCGCCCCCGACTCCGACCCCGTCCCCAGAGAGAAGGAATCCGTATGAACACCGGCACCACCACCGGCCAGGACACCGCCCCCGTCTCCCTCGTCACCGGCGGCGCCGGCTTCATCGGCTCCCACGTGGCGCGCGAACTCCTCGCCGCGGGCCACCGGGTGATCGTCCTCGACGACCTCAGCGGCGGCGCCCGCGGCAACGTCCCGGCGGGCGCCGAGTTCCGGCACGGCAGCGTCTGCGACCCCGAGGTGGTCGACGCCGTGTTCGCCGCACACCGCGTCGACTACGTCTTCCACCTCGCCGCGTACGCCGCCGAGGGACTGAGCCACTTCATCAAGCGCTTCAACTACATGAACAACGTGGTGGGCAGCGTCAACCTCATCAACGCCGCCGTCAACGCGGGCTCGGTCAAGTGCTTCGTGTTCACCTCGTCCATCGCCGTCTACGGCACGGGGCAGCTCCCGATGCGCGAGGACCTCGTACCGGCGCCCGAGGACCCGTACGGCATCGCGAAGTTCTCCGTCGAGCAGGAACTCCACGTCACCCACCGGATGTTCGGCCTGCCGTACATCATCTTCCGGCCGCACAACGTCTACGGCGAGTACCAGAACATCGGCGACCGGTACCGCAACGTCATCGGCATCTTCATGAACCAGGCGCTGCGCGGCGAGGAGTTCACCGTCTTCGGCGACGGGGAGCAGACCCGCGCGTTCAGCTACATCAAGGACGTGGCTCCGGCCATCGCCCGCTCGGTCCACGTCCCCGAGGCGTACAACGAGATCTTCAACGTCGGCGGCGACCGGGTCTACACCGTCAACCGGATCGCGGCGGCGGTCTGCGAGGCGATGGACGTGGAGCTGCGGGTCAACCACCTGCCCGAGCGCGACGAGGTGCGCGACGCCTACGCCACCCACGAGAAGGCCCACAAGGTGTTCGGCGCCCCCGAGGCCCCGGTCGAGCTGGAGGACGGCATCGGCCGCATGGCCCGCTGGGTGAAGGAGGTCGGCCCGCAGGAGCCGTCCGTCTTCTCCGGCATCGAGGTCGTCCGCAACCTCCCGCCGTCCTGGCGGGCCGCCCTGGAGGCGCGACGCTCGATCTGAGCCGGGCGGGGCGGGGCGCGCACAGGCCGACGGCCGGGCCCGGTGCGGAAGTCCACGTCCGTACCGGGCCCGGCGTCGTCCCGCTCCTACGCCTACGCCTGTGCCTCCGTCTCCCTCGCCACCTTCACGATCTTGATCTTCCCGTTGCGCTCCGGCGCGATGAACGGCACCTGCTCGACCGTCACGTCGAAGTCCGGTACCGCCTCCCGCACCGACGCCGCGATCCGGTCGAGCACCGACGCCTCCGCGCCCGGCGACAGCACCACCGAGACGGTGACCTGGGCGGGCCGCCGCTGGACCAGCTGCATCCGGGCCACCTCCGGGAAGCCCTGCACCTTGAACGTGAGGAAGTCGGCGTAGAACTCCCGCCCGTCCGCGCCCCGGAAACGGTCCTCGCTGCGCCCCTGCACCCGCAGCACCACCGGGGTCGCCCGCCCGCAGCCGCAGCCGGCCGGGCCGACCGTCACCCGGTCGCCGAGCCGGTAGCGGATCAGCGGCATCGCCTCGCTGTGCAGCCGGGTCACCAGGATCTCGCCCTCCACCACCTGGCTGCCGTCGGCCAGGACCGTCGAACCGTCGTCCCGCTCCACCTCGACCACCACGTCCGCGCTCCGCAGGTGCAGCGCGCCGCGCCGGCAGGTGCGGGCCACCGTGAACACCTCCACCGAGGCGTACACCTCGTCGCAGCGCGCCCCCAGATGCCCCAGCACCCGGGCCCGCGCGGTCGGCGTCAGCCGCTCACCGCCGAACAGCACCCGGCGCGCGCCGGTGTACCGCACCCCGCGCCGCTCCAGCTCGTCCACGATCGAGGCGATCACATGGGGGAAGCCGACCAGGAACGTCGGCCGGGCCGCCAGGAACGCCTCCACCTGCTCGTCCAGGGTGGCGCTGGTGTCGATGTGGAACGTGCGCAGCACCCCGAACCGCTCCAGCGGGTGCCGCAGGAACGGATTGACCCGGAAGTACGCCATCCGGTCCCACGGCCGCAGCCCGGACGCCAGCATGTCGTACAGGTACGAGGCCCGCAGATACCCCAGGTCCCGCTCGGAGTTGCGGATGGTGATGGGGATGCCGGACGAGCCGCTGGTGGTGCCCGGCTTGGTGGAGGCGACGGTGAAGCCGGCCGCGAGCAGCTCCTCGGCCGGACCGGCGTGGAGGTCCGTACGGTCCAGGACCGGCAGGGACGGCAGGTCCTTCGGGCCCCGGAACGCGGCGGCCGTCTCCGGATCGATCAGCCGCCGGTAGCGCGGCACCCGCGCCTGCGCGTGCCGCACCAGGCCGACCAGCAGCCGCCGCTGCTCCTCGGCCAGCCGCTCCGGCCCGGCCCGGTCCAGGCGCACGGTCCGCACGAGGTTGCGCAGCACGGGGCCGAGCTTCATGACGGGTGAGAGACCTGGGGTCATGGCGTTCTCCGCACGATCGGGGTGCCGTGCACGGGACAGCGCTCCGGCCGGAACCGTTCCGCCGCCTCCGGGCATACGTGCACGAGCGTGGGGCGGCGTCGGCGCAGCAGGGTCAGCACGGTCGTGTCGCCGAGCAGCCGCGCGTGCACCCGCCCGGTGTTGAGGTGCAGTTCCCCGCAGGAGGGGGGCACCGCGCCGAGATGGCCGAGCCACGGCTCGTACCAGAGCGAGCCACCGGACGGCCGGGAGCCCGCCGCCTCGGCCAGACTCGTCCGCGCCACCCGGACCAGGTCCCGGCCGCCCGGCGTCCCGGGGTCCCCGACCACCAGGGCGGGGCCCTCGGGCAGCGCGCCGGGCCGGATGCCGGGCTCCGCGTACGGGTCGGTGTGCGCGGTGGCGTCGAGCAGGACCCGCCAGGTGGAGCCGTGGGCCCGCACCGGGTCGCGCAGCGACCGCGCCACCTCGTACACGTCCAGGCCCCTGGTGCGGTGACCGGCCAGGCGCAGCGCCTCGTACAGCTCGGCGGTGCGCTCGGCCGCCGGCAGGCCGGGATCGCGGCGGGCGGGCGACGCCTCGCCCAGCGGCATCAGCAGGTGGCGCCGCTCGTCCACCTCCGCGCGGGTCAGCGGCGGCAGCGCACCGGTGGCGGCGTACCGCTCCCGGTAGTGCGGGACCGTGCGCAGGGCGCGCCGCACGGTCCGCGCGTAGGTGGGACGCGGATACGCGTGCCGGGGACGCGTGCGCGGTGGACGCGCGGGCTGGGATCTTCCGGCCATGTCAGCAGTGGGTGTTCTGGTCGTGGACGAGCAGCCAGCGGCCGTCCGAGCGGGCGAAGACCAGGCTGAGCAGGTAGTTCAGCCGGTAGGGCTTGCCCTCCGGGTCGAGGTCGCGGTAGTCGACGCGGAGCACGGCGACGGCGGTGTCCTGGTGCACCCGGGTGCTGGTGACCTCCGTCTCCATCGTCCAGTCGGGGTCCTGGAACCAGCCCTGGTGGAAGGCCCGGACGTCCTCGGCGCCGGTCACGGTCTTCCCGTTGGGCAGGATGTACGTCGCCTCGTCGTGGACCGTGTCCATGTACGTGTCCAGGTCGCGGGCGCCGATGGCGGCCAGGTGGCGGTCGAGGGCGGCGGTGAACTCCATGCGGTTCTCTTCTCTCTCTGCTCTCTCGGCGATGTGCCGTGTATCCCCGGGGGTGGCCGCGTCACGGACCGGTTCCCCCGCGGGACGAGTTCTCCGGGGTCAGAACGGGACGGCGACCGCGTGCCGCGGGACGGCGACGGCGCCGAAGGACTCCTTGAGTTCGCGCATGCCGGGCCCCAGTTCCACTGCGGGCACCCCGGCGCCGATCATCCGGTCGATCTCGCGCAGGTACAGGTCCAGGTACAGGTCGCGGGTCCCGTCCGAACCGGTGACCGTGGTGGCCCAGCCGGCCGGCACGTCCAGTACCAGGTCGAGGGAGAGCAGCCGGCCCGACGCACGCTCCCGGTGGGCGAAGTAGGCGGCCCCGGGGTGGGCGTTGAGCCGCTCGAAGTAGACGGGCAGCAGGGGTGCGGTCGCGCCGGGGCGGCGGGTGTGCTTCATCCGGGTCAGCTGGTCGAGGCGGCTGGCCCGCACCGGGTCGACGGCCGTCACCCGTCCGGTCGTCAGTCCGGGGTCGCCGCCGATCCGTTCGTACAGGGCGGCCAGCCTGCGCCGCCGGGTGCGCGGCAGCCCGGCGAAGTAGGCGTCCATCGAGTCCCAGCGGTTGTGCAGCACCGAGCAGGGCGCGGTCGCCCGGCGCACCGTGAACGGGCCGGGGATCTCGGCGAGTTCGTCGCGCTCCACGTCCAGGTGCAGGACGCCCAGGCAGCGGACGCCCAGCCGCCGGCGCAGCGCCCGTTCGAAGGTGCGCAGCGCGGCGGTGCGGGCGGCGGGGCCGAGTTCCGCGGCGTACGTCCGGCCCCGGCTGAAGCTGTTCGGCAGATGCGTCTGGAACCAGGCCGGCAGGCGGGGCCGGCCGGGCACGGCGAACCGTCGGGTCGGGGGCAGCAGTCCGAGGAGCCCGCAGAACGCGGCCACCGGTTCGCCCGCGTCGCGGACCAGGCCCGCGCGCAGCGGCCGCAGGCTGCCCCACGCGGCGGCCTCCAGCAGGGACTCCTCCCACAGGGCGCAGCCGTTGACGGCGCGGACGAAGGCGTCCCAGCCGTCGGGGGCGGGTTCCTCGCCGGGGGTGAAGATCTCAGCCCGCATGCGGTACGGCCTCCTGGAGCACGGGTTCGGGGCGGGCGGACGGCTTCCCCAGCAGGGGGCGCCGTCCGTGGTCGCGGTAGGCGGCCAGGGCGTCGGCGAGCACGGCAGGGCCCAGGGCGTCGGCGAGGGTGTCGAGCCGCGGCCCGTGCGCCGTGCCGAACAGCGCCCCGTAGATCTCCCGGAAGTCCTCCCGGGTGCGGGCGGCACGGGGCGCGCCGGGGCCGTCGTGCGTGCGCAGCCCGTCGATGAGCGTAGCGACGGCAGGTCCCGTACGGGCGGCTTCCGCGGCTCCGGCGGTGTCCGTACGTCCCCGTCCCCCGGCGGTGGCGTCGGGCGCGCCCCAGTAGCGCCGGTGTCCGTGCGTGCTCAGCCAGTCGCGCGCGTGCCGTACCCGTTCGGCCAGCAGCTCGCCCGCCGCCTCCGGGTGGCGGCGTTCCAGGTGGCGCAGGGCCGGGGAGGTCCGGCCGCCGTGGGAGTAGAGCGCGCCGACCACCGCGCGCATGCGGGGCAGCGCGGCGCGTCCGGCCCGGGCCTCGTCGCCGAGCAACTCCCAGAGCACACGGTCCCGTTCCCGGTGCTCCGCCGCGCGCACGAACCGGTCGAAGGCGTCGTACGCGCCGAAGAACGCGCCGGGGCCGAAGCCGAGCCGGAAGTCGGACAGGCAGTTGCCGCGGGCGTACAGCCACAGCACCAGGACCGGCGGGTACACGGTCAGCAGGTCCCGGACGTACGGGCCGCCGCCGCGCGAGCCGGACACCTTGCCGCCGCCCCGCTCGCCGCGCACCAGCCCGTACGGCACGATGACCGGCTGCGGGCGGCGCAGATAGTGGTCGTACACGGGGCGGGTGCGGTCCATCGTGCTGCCCGCGCTGCAGTGGTCCTGCCCGGCGGGCTCGCAGTCGATGTGCTCGTGGGCGACCCGCAGGGCCCAGTCCACTGCCCAGGACGGCTTGACGACGGCGGGGTCGCGCGCGGTGAGTTCGGCGCCGCACGACAGACAGCGGTACCGGGCCGCCGCCGCGCCCAGTTCGTGGATCTCGGTGTCGTTGCGGCCGCACTGGAGGCAGTACACGGCGAACAGGTCGCGTCCGTCGTCCTTGCCGAGCAGGTCGGCCAGCCGCCCCGCGTCGCGCTGGAGACGCCGCTGCCGCTCGCGGTACTCGCCCGCGCGGTAACGCTCGAACTGGTAGTGGGTCTCCCACGCGGAACCCGGCGGCGTCCGGCCGTCCTCGTCGGCGTCGGCCGGAAGGATGCCCACGGCCCTCAGTTCCGCGAGGTACGCGCGGCAGATCCGGGTGGCCCGCTCCCGGTGCGCGGCCAGCGGCCGTCCCCCGTACCCGGCGAGCTCCGGGTCCCGGGCGGCCTGGCTCTCGCGCACCGGGTCGTAGTCGTCGAAGCTCAGCAGGATCGCCGACCGGCGGCCCATCCCGGTCAGCGCCCGGTGCACCAGATGCGCGCAGACCGTGTCCCGGAAGTTCCCGATGTGGAAGTAGCCGGTCGGGGACATGCTGGTCTGGATCAGGATGCGGTGGTGCGCGGGGTGCCGGTCGGCGAGCCGCCGGGCGTAGTCGAGCGCCCAGTGCGCGGCGGACCGGTCCTGTGCGTGCAGACCGCCGCCGGGCGCGCCCGCGGCGGCCCCCGCCCGCGCCCGCGCGCGTCGTGTCGTTGGCATGGTGGCAGTACAGCGTGATCCCCGATGAAGGCCCTATAACCAGGCGGTGTCCTCGAACCGCCGCCTGCCGTGCGACGGCACTTCGAAGACGCGGCCCGGGTGTCCCGCCGGCGGGACACGGTGCTCGTGACCGGGACCGGTCGGCCGCTCCCGGTCCCGCGCTCCGTCGGCGGTCACGTCAGCCAGCCGTTCTCGCCGGCGATCCGCAGGGCGTCGACGCGGTTGCGCGCGCCGAGCTTGTTCACGATCGTCGTGAGGTAGTTGCGCACCGTGCCCACCGACAGGTTCGTGGCCGTCGCGATCTGGGCGGCCTCCGCGCCCCCGGCGACCCGGCCGAGTACCTCGATCTCCCTCGGGGTGAGCGGGTTGTCCCCGATCTCCCAGGCGGCCATGGCCAGTTCGGGGTCGATGATGCGCCGTCCGGCCCCGACCTTGCGGACCGCGTCGACCAGCTGCTCGGGCGAGGAGTCCTTCGGCAGGAATCCGCCGACCTGGGCCTCCAGGGCCCGCCACAGCCGGCCGGGCTGCGGCATCCCGGTCAGGATCAGCGTCCGGCACTCCGGCACCGCATCCCGGAGCCTGGCCGCGGCGGCGATCCCGTCCATGCCCGGCATCCCGATGTCGAGCAGCGCGGTGTCGGCGCCCGTACGGATCACGGCGGGCACCACCTCGTCGCCCCGGCCCACCTGGGCCACCACCTCCAGGTCCGGCTCCAGGTCGAGCAGCGCGGCCAGCGCCACCCGTACCACGTGCATGTCCTCGGCCAGCACGATCCGCTGCATGCGTCCCCCTGTCTCCCCCTCGGTACCGCGGCGGTCCGCCGTTCTGTGTACCAGGGAACGGAGCAGGTCCGCCCGGCTCGTATAGTGCAGTGATAGCGGCCTCGGCGAAACTCCCCCGCAGCAGGAGCAGTCGACGACAGCAGAGCGGGGATGCCGTGCCACAGCCGCTGACCACACCGCCCGCGCCCGCCCTCGCGGGTTCCGCCCTCCCCGCTTCCGGCCCTTCCGCCGAAGCCGCCGCGGGAGCCCCCGCCGTTCTCTCCGCCACCGAGCGGCGCCGGATCGTCGTGGGCGAACGGGTGCGCTTCGCGCGCGATCTGCACGACCTGGTCGGCCCGAGGATGTCGGCGGTCATCCTCCAGTGCGAGCTGGCGGACCGGCTGCTCGACGGCAGGCCGGAGACCGCCCACGACCAACTGGCCGAGGCACTGCGGGGGATGCGCCAGATCCTGGACGACGTGCGCACGGTCGCCCACGGCTATCACTGCCTGTCCCTGGAGACGGAGATCGAGTCCGCCCGGACGCTCCTGGAGTCGGCGGGCGTCCGCACCGAGACCGCTCTGCCGCGCGCGGCGCTCCCCGCACCGCTCCAGACCGTGCTGGCCACGGTGGTGCGCGAGGCGGCGGCCAACGTCCTCAGGCACAGCGACGCCCGGTCCTGCGCGCTGCTGATCCGGGTGGGTCCGGAGTCGGTCCGGCTGACCGTCACCAACGACGGGGTGCCCGCCCGGGACGCCACCGCCCCCTCCCCCGGCATCGGTCTGCGCAGCCTCGCCGAGCGGGTCGCCGCGGTCGGCGGCCGGCTCACCTGTGGCACCGACCGCCCCGGCCACCACACCCTGGACGCCCGCCTGCCCCTGCGGCCCGCCCGCGCGGCGGGCGCCGGGCCGGGCCCTGTACCCCCCGAGGGCGCGCGCGACGCCGCAACCGCCGTGCACCCCACGTGACCGAGCGCACCCCCCGCTCCCTTCGAACTGCCGCAACAATGAAGACGTGATCACCCCGCCGCCACGGAGCAGCCAGCGACGCGCCGAACACGCGTCGACGCCGTACGTCGACCTGTCACGCGCCGAATGGAGCGCCCTGCGCGACAAGACCCCGCTGCCGCTGACCGCCGACGAGGTGGAACGGCTGCGCGGGCTCGGCGACGTCATCGACCTCGACGAGGTCCGGGACGTCTACCTGCCGCTCTCCCGGCTGCTCAACCTCTACGTCCAGGCCACCTCCGGCCTGCGCGGCGCGCTGAACACCTTCCTCGGGGACGCGGTGGGCGGCCACGGCGAGCAGCGCGGCACCCCGTTCGTCATAGGGGTCGCGGGCAGTGTCGCGGTCGGCAAGTCCACCACCGCCCGCATCCTCCAGGCACTGCTGGCCCGCTGGCCCGAGCACCCCCGGGTGGAGCTCGTCACCACGGACGGCTTCCTGCTGCCGATGAAGGAGTTGAAGGCGCGCGGGCTGGTGTCGCGCAAGGGGTTCCCCGAGTCGTACGACCGCCGGGCGCTGACCCGGTTCGTCGCCGACATCAAGGCGGGCAAGGACGAGGTGACGGCGCCCGTCTACTCGCACCTGATCTACGACATCGTGCCGGGCGAACGGCTCACCGTGCGCCGCCCCGACATCCTGATCGTGGAGGGGCTGAACGTGCTCCAGCCCGCGCTGCCCGGCAAGGACGGACGGACCAGGGTCGGGCTCGCCGACTACTTCGACTTCAGCGTGTACGTGGACGCGCGCACCGAGGACATCGAGAGCTGGTACCTCGACCGGTTCCGCAAGCTGCGCGAGACGGCGTTCCAGGACCCGTCCTCGTACTTCCGCAGATACACCCAGGTCTCCGAGGAGGAGGCCATGGCGTACGCGGCGACGATGTGGCGGACCATCAACCGGCCGAATCTCGTGGAGAACGTCGCCCCCACCCGGGGCCGTGCCACCCTGGTGCTGCGCAAGGGGCCGGACCACAAGGTCAGGCGGCTGTCGTTGCGCAAGCTCTGACGGCCCGCGTCCCCGGCCGCCGCCCCGTCCGTCGATCGCCTCACCCCGCCCCCTCGTCGAGGAGCCCGTCGCGTGCTGCATCTGCGCCTGATCGTCCCGGCCGACCGTACGGACGAGGTGGTGCGCCTGGTGGAGGGCACCGCCGGTACGGCACACCTGGTGGTGGTGCCCGGGGCGGCCCGTGACCCTGCCGGTGACATGGTGCTGTGCGACGTGGCGCGCGAGGCGGGCGACGACCTGATCGGCGCGCTGCGCGGGCTCGGGATCGACGAGCAGGGGTCGATCAGCCTGGAGAACCTCGACCTCACGCTCTCGGCGCACGCCGACCGGGCGGAGCAGGAGGCGCCGGGCGAGGGCGCGGACGCGGTGCTGTGGGAGGAGCTGACGGAGGCGACCCACGAGGAGTCCACGTTCAGCGTGACGTACGTGGCGTTCCTCGCGGTCGCGACGATGCTCGCGGCCTGCGGTGTGATGCTCGACAACGCGATCCTGATCGTGGGCGCGATGGCGGTCGGCCCGGAGTTCGGGCCGCTGGCCGGGATCTCCACGGCCCTGGTGCAGCGCGCCCCGCGGCTCGCGCTGCGTTCGCTGTACGCGCTGATCGGCGGCTTCGCCGTCGCGATGGTGCTGACCGCCGGGTTCGTCTGGCTGATGGACGCCCTCGGGCTGTTCACCTACGCGATGATCGAGGCGGACCGGCCCAACACCTCGTTCATCTGGAAGCCGGATCCGTTGTCGTTCGTGGTGGCGTTCCTGGCCGGGATCGCCGGGACGCTCTCGCTCACGTCGGCGAAGTCCGGGGCGCTGATCGGGGTCGCCATCTCCGTGACGACGGTACCGGCCGCCGCCAACGCGGCGGCGGCGTTCAGCTACGGCGACTACACCCAGATGTCGGGCTCGGTGGCCCAGCTGCTGGCGAACCTCGGCGGGATCGTGGTCGCGGGAACCCTGACGCTGCTGGTCCAGAAGGCCCTGTGGGCGGCCCACCGCCGCCGGGCGGGCCGCAGGGCCCGCCCGTCCGGCGGCCGAGAGCCTGTCGGGTGACCTTCGACCGGAAAGCGGACAGGGCGTGCCGCCCGGCCAGAGGTCACCCGACAGGCTCTGAGGGCTGTCGCGGCGGCCGGCCGCCCGCACCTCGGCGGACCGTGCCGCCTGCGGCCGAACGGCGGCACTTTGAAGACACGGCCTATCCGAGCGCCGACTTCACCACGTCGGCCAGCCGCTCGGCGACCGCCCGTGCCTGCTCGATGTCGGCCGCCTCGACCATGACCCGTACCAGCGGCTCGGTGCCCGACTGGCGCAGCAGTACGCGACCGGTGGAGCCCAGCTCGCGCTCGGCCTCGGCCACGGCCTCGGCGATCTCCGGGGCGGTGTCCACCCGGGACTTGTCCACATCGGGAACGTTGATCAGCAGCTGCGGCAGCCGCTGCATCACGCCCGCCAGGTCGGCCAGCGCGCGGCCGGTCGCGGCGACCCGGGCCGCCAGCAGCAGGCCGGTCAGCGTGCCGTCGCCCGTCGTCGCGTGGTCCAGGACGATGACATGGCCGGACTGCTCGCCGCCCAGGGTGTACCCCTCGGCCTTCATCGACTCCAGCACGTACCGGTCGCCGACGGCGGTCTGGACGAGTTCGATGCCCTCCCGCTCCATGGCCATCTTGAAGCCGAGGTTGGACATGACCGTGCCGACCACGGTGTCCTTGCGCAGCTTCCCGGCCTCGCGCAGGGCGAGGGCGAGCACGGCCAGGATCTGGTCGCCGTCGACCTCCTCGCCCGCGCCGTCCACGGCCAGGCAGCGGTCGGCGTCGCCGTCGTGCGCGATGCCGAAGTCGGCGCCGTGCTCGACGACGGCGGCCTTCAGCAGGTCCAGGTGGGTGGATCCGCAGCCGTCGTTGATGTTCAGGCCGTCCGGGTCGGCGCCGATCGTGATCACCTCGGCGCCGGCCCGCGCGAAGGCCTCGGGAGAGACCCGGGCGGCGGCGCCGTGCGCCTCGTCGAGCACGACCTTCAGCCCGTCGAGGCGGTTCGGAAGGACGCCGACGAGGTGGTTCACGTAACGGTCGAAGCCCTCGGTGTAGTCGGTGACCCGGCCCACTCCGGCACCCGTCGGACGCGTCCACGGCTCACCGCTGCGGTGCTGCTCGTAGACCGTCTCGATCCGGTCCTCCAGCTCGTCGGCGAGCTTGTGACCGCCGCGGGCGAAGAACTTGATGCCGTTGTCCGGCATGGCGTTGTGGCTGGCCGAGAGCATCACGCCGAGGTCGGCGCCGAGCGCGCCGGTCAGGTGCGCCACCGCGGGGGTCGGCAGCACCCCGACCCGCAGCACGTCCACGCCCGCGCTGGCGAGCCCGGCGACGACGGCGGCCTCCAGGAACTCCCCGGACGCACGCGGGTCACGCCCCACCACCGCGGTCGGCCGATGCCCCTCGAAGGTGCCCGCCTCGGCGAGCACATGCGCCGCAGCGACCGACAGTCCGAGCGCGAGCTCGGCCGTCAGGTCCGCGTTGGCGACACCGCGCACACCGTCCGTGCCGAAGAGTCGTCCCACTGGTGTCCTCCGAAGATGCTTCGAAACCGCACAACAAACCAAGACAAACCAAAGCAAAGCAATACAGCCGCCCCCTGTGCACCACACGGTGCGGGACGCCGAGCACCACCCGGGGCCGGCATCCGGAGCACCGCGCAGAAACGGCACACGGAGCACACGGGCCGCAACAGCACCACACCCGTGCGCTTAAAAGCGTATGAACGCCTTATGCCGTTATACGCCCAGGGGTGCCCATAGACGAACGCCCCGGCCAGCACGAGGCGTGCCGCCGGGGCGAACGTGTAAAGCAGGCGAGCAGGCGGATTAGCGCTTGCTGTACTGCGGCGCCTTGCGGGCCTTCTTGAGACCGGCCTTCTTGCGCTCGACCGCACGGTCGTCGCGGGAGAGGAAGCCGGCCTTCTTCAGCGTCGGGCGGTTGTTGTCGATGTCCGCCTCGTTCAGCGCACGGGCCACGCCGAGGCGCAGGGCACCGGCCTGACCCGAGACGCCGCCGCCCGAGATGCGGGCGATGACGTCGTAGCGGTTGTCGAGCTCGAGCACCTTGAAGGGCTCGTTGACTTCCTGCTGGTGCACCTTGTTGGGGAAGTAGTCCTCAAGGGTGCGACCGTTGATCTTCCACTTGCCGGTGCCCGGAACGATCCGGACGCGGGCAATGGCGTTCTTCCGACGGCCGAGGCCGGCGGCGGGCTGCGGCTCGCCGAAGCGGGACGCCAGCGACTCGCTGGTGTACTCGCCCTCGACGGGAACCTCCGACTCGAAGGTGGTCACCTCGGCGAAAACCTCTTCGCCCTCGACCGGGTTCTCAACAGTGGTCTCGGCCACGATTCTCCTCAGATCTTTCTCTTGGTCTTAGGGGGAGGCCGGAACTACTGCGCGACCTGGCTGATCTCGTACGGGACCGGCTGCTGAGCAGCATGCGGGTGCTGGTCGCCCGCGTAGACCTTGAGCTTCGAGAGAACCTGTCGGCCCAGGCTGTTCTTGGGGATCATGCCCTTGATGGCCTTCTCGACGGCCTTCTCGGGGTTCTTGGCGAGCAGCTCGTCGTAACGGACGGAGCGGAGACCGCCCGGGAACCCGGAGTGGCGGTACGCCATCTTCTGGGTCTTCTTGTTGCCGGACAGGTGGACCTTGTCGGCGTTGATGATGATGACGAAGTCGCCCATGTCCATGTGGGGGGCGTAGATCGCCTTGTGCTTGCCGCGGAGGAGATTCGCGGCCGTGGTGGCCAGACGGCCCAGGACGACGTCCTGGGCGTCGATGACGTGCCACTGGCGCGTCACATCTCCGGGCTTGGGGCTGTACGTACGCACGGTCGTAGCCTTCGCTTCTTCAGTGAGTGGGTCCTGACAAGGCCACCCGGCCGATCACACCAGCCCTGGCGGCTCCACGGGGACGCAACCCGAGTGCCTGCCGCTGGTCATCGGCCCGGTGGACCGGCGTAAGGGCCCCTCGCGTGAGAACGACCAAGCCAATACGCATAACAAAGCAGCAGACTACCGTCGCCCCTTGCACGGGTCAAAATCGCCCCCGGCCCCACGCCCACCGGGAAGCCCGCGGGCCGCGCCCGGCTCACCGCGCCCGCTCGACCCTCCGCTCGTCCCAGACCGGCTCCTTCGACTCCCGTACGACACCGTCCGAGCCGAACACCAGATACCGGTCGAAGGACTTCGCGAACCACCGGTCGTGCGTGACGGCCAGTACCGTCCCCTCGTACGCCTCCAGGCCGTCCTGCAGGGCCTCGGCCGATTCCAGGTCGAGGTTGTCCGTCGGCTCGTCCAGCAGCAGCGCGGTCGTCCCGGCCAGCTCCAGCAGCAGGATCTGGAACCGGGCCTGCTGCCCGCCGGACAGCTTCTCGAACGGCTGGTCGCCCTGCCGCTCCAGCTCATAGCGGCGCAGCACCGACATCGCCCCGCCCCGGTCCTTGGCGTGCTCCTTCCACAGGATCTCGACGAGCGTGTGCCCCAGCAGCTCCGGGTGGGCGTGCGTCTGCGCGAAGTGCCCCGGCACCACCCGGGCCCCCAGCTTCCACGTCCCCGTGTGCGCCACCGGCTCGCCCGCGAGCAGCCGCAGGAAGTGCGACTTCCCGGAGCCGTTCGAGCCGAGGACGGCGACCCGTTCCCCGTAGAAGATCTCCAGGTCGAACGGCTTCATCAGCCCGGTGAGCTCCAGCCCCTCGCAGGTCACCGCCCGCACGCCGGTCCGCCCGCCGCGCAGCCGCATCCTGATGTCCTGCTTGCGCGGCGGTTCCGGCGGGGGCCCCGCTTCCTCGTACTTCCGCAGCCGGGTCTTCGCCGCCTGATAGCGGGAGGCCATCTCGTCGCTGCGTGCCGCGTACTGCTGCATGTCCAGCACCAGCCGCTTCAGCTGCGCGCGCTTCTCGTCCCAGCGTCGTCGCAGCTCCTCGAACCGCTCGAACCGCTCGGCGCGGGCCTGGTGGTACGTGTCGAAGCCGCCGCCGTGCACCCACACGTCGCTGCCCGCGGGGCTCGGCTCCACGCTGACGATCTTCTCGGCGGCACGGGACAGCAGCTCCCGGTCGTGGGAGACGAAGAGGACCGTCTTGCGGGTCTCCTTCAGCTTCTCCTCCAGCCACCGCTTGCCGGGGACGTCGAGGTAGTTGTCCGGCTCGTCGAGCAGCAGCACCTCGTCCGGCCCGCGCAGCAGCGCCTCCAGCACCAGCCGCTTCTGCTCCCCGCCGGACAGCGTGCGCACCTCGCGCCACTGCGCCTTCTCGTACGGGATGCCGAGCGCGGCCGTGGTGCACATGTCCCACACCGTCTCGGCCTCGTAGCCGCGCGCCTCCGCCCAGTCGCTCAGGGCCTGCGCGTACGCCATCTGCGCGGCCTCGTCGTCGACAGTGAGGATCAGCTCCTCGGCCCGGTCCACGGCCAGCGCGGCCTCCCGGATACGGGGCTGGGCCACGGAGACCAGCAGGTCCCGGACCGTGCGCTCGTCGCGGACCGACCCCACGAACTGCGGCATCACCCCGAGGCCGCCGCTCACCGAGACCGAGCCGCCGTGCGGCTGGAGCTCCCCGGAGAGCAGCTTCAGCAGCGTGGTCTTCCCGGCGCCGTTGGCGCCGACCAGGGCGACCACGGCCCCGTCCGCCACCCGGAACGAGGCATCACCGAGCAGCACCCGCCCGTCCGGTAGGTAGTACTCCAGGTGGCCCGCTTCGAGATGTCCCATGGGCAGCATTGTCACCGTCGCGCGATACCGGCCCAAACGGATTACCTTCCGCGCCGCCGCACCAGGACGAGCGGCACTAGGATGCGCCGCATGAGCTATGGGCAAGGGGGGCCCTCGTGGGGGCCCGGAGGCGCACCGACTCCGGACTGGGCAGCGCTCGCCGACGCGTCCGCGGCGCGGGGTCGCCGCAAGAAGTGGCTGCTGATCGGCGGCGGGGTGCTCGCCACCGCCGCGGTGGGCGCCATCGTGGCCACCGCGGTCGTCACGGCAGGCAAGGGCGACAACGGCACGAGCGCCGGCAAGAACGCCGGTCATCTCCCCGAACCGGCCGACCTGCCCGACGAGACCGCCGGCCCGGAGCCGTCCTTCTCCTCGGTGGCCCCGCCGCCCCCGCCGGACCCCAAGGACTACATATCCGACGCCAGGAAGGACAAGGCGCCGATCACCGTCGACGCGTTCTTCCCCGGCAGGAAGCTGACGATGGGCGACCGCGTCTACGTCAAGGGCGCGACCCACCGCACGGAGAACTGCGCCGCCGCCACCAAGAGCGGACTGGGCCAGGTCCTCACCGCCAACGGCTGCGAGCAGGTCGTCCGGGCCACCTACGCCAAGGACGGCGTCGCCGTCACCGTCGGCATCGCCGTCTTCCCCACCGAAGCCCGTGCCCGGCGGGCGGCCCAGCAGTCCACCGGCGGCATCGCCGCGCTCGGCGGCGCCGGCGTACCGGCCTTCTGCCCGGCCGGATCGGTCTGCCGCCGTACCGCCAACTCCTACGGCCGCTACGCCTACTTCTCCATCAGCGGCTTCACCGACGGCAAGAACGTCACCGCGGACGACAAGAACGTCTACGCCACCGGCAACGACCTGACGAACTTCACGTTCCGTCAGATCCACCACCGCGGCAAGCTCCAGGCATCCGCTGCCGCCACCGCCCAGACCGGCTGACGGGCCGTCCGGGGCCGCGGACCGATCCGCGGCCCCCGATCCACTCCCCCGGCGTCCGGTGGGCGCTCAGCAGCAGCCCTCGTCGTCCCGGCCGCCACCGGCACCGATGCCGTCCGACCCGGGCAGCGTGCGCACATTGCGCGCCTGCTCGGCCCGGGCTGCCAGCAACTCGTCGGCCGGGTAGGCGACTTCCTCCAGCGTCAGGCCGTGCGGGCGCACCACGTGCACCCCCGGGTTCCGTACCCGCGCCGCCAGCACCCGGGCGGGCCACTGGGGCTCGCGGCGCCCGTCCCCGACGAACAGCGCCGCGCCGATCAGCGCCCGCACCATGTTGTGGCAGAACGCGTCGGCCTGCACGGTCGCCGTCAGGATGCCCGACGCCCCGTCCCGCACCCAGCTCAGCTTCTGGAGCGTGCGGATGGTCGTGGCGCCGTCGCGTTTCTTGCAGTACGCCGCGAAGTCGTGCTCGCCGGTCATCCGCGCCGCCGCCTCGTTCATGGCGTCGACGTCCAACGGCCGGTCGTGCCACAGGACATGACCGCGCAACAGCGGATCCACGCCGCCGGGACGGTCGCAGACCCGGTACGCGTAACGACGCCAGAGCGCCGAGAAGCGGGCGTTGAACCCGGTCGGGGCCTCGGCGATCCGCCAGATCCGCACATCGGGCGCCATCCGTCCGGCCATCCGCCGCAGCAGCTTGTCGCCGTGCTCGGCCCACACCTCGTCCGGCAGGTCCACATGGGCGACCTGCCCCCGCGCGTGCACCCCCGCGTCCGTGCGTCCGGCCACGGTCAGGTCGTACGTCCGCGCCGAACGGGTCACGGTCCGCAGCGCGTCCTCGATCTCGCCCTGCACGGTCCGCCGCCCGGTCTGCTTCGCCCAGCCGGAGAAGTCCTTGCCGTCGTACGCCAGGTCCAGCCGCAGCCGTACGGACCCGGGCTCCACCTCGTCAGCCACCGTCACTCACCCACAGATCTCTTTCTGCCCGTGCCTGCCTACGGAACGGGCCCGCACCGCCCCGAAGGGTGATGCGGGCCCGTCCAGCGGTCTCGGAACGCTCGGGCGTCCTCGGACTCAGGCAGTCGCCAGGACTCAGGCGTCCTTGGACTCCGCCTCGGCGGCCTCGGCCGGCTCGGCGTCCTCGACGGCCTCGGCGGCGTCCTTCTTCAGGGCGTCCTCCTTGACCGCGCGCTTCGTGGCGGCCTCGGCCTCACCGGTGGCCTGCTGGGCCACGGTCAGCGCCTCGACCAGCTCGATCACGGCCATCGGGGCGTTGTCGCCACGACGGTTGCCGATCTTGGTGATGCGGGTGTAACCACCGGGGCGGTTCTCGTACCGCGGGGCGATCTCGGTGAAGAGCGTGTGGACGACGCCCTTGTCCGTGATCGACTGCAGCACCAGGCGACGGTTGTGGATGTCGCCCTTCTTCGCCTTGGTGATGAAGCGCTCGGCGACCGGACGCAGGCGGCGGGCCTTGGCCTCGGTCGTCGTGATGCGGCCGTGCTCGAACAGCGACTTCGCGAGGTTGTTCAGAAGCAGCTTCTCGTGCGCGGCGCTGCCGCCCAGACGGGCACCCTTGGCGGGCTTCGGCATGGTTCTTCTCCTTGTGTGCTGCACCGGCCGTGTCAGGTACCGGTGTCAGTTCCCGCGCGGCGGACGCCACGCGGGAGATCCAGGTCGGGCCCGTCCCGCAGGGAGGACAAGGCCCGAACCCCGGTCCGGGGCGCCCGGGATTCCCGGGCGCCCCGGCCGGAGGCGGTTCAGTACTGCTCGGTCTCCGCGAAACCGGCGTCCGCGTCGTCGTCGGCGCCGAAGGCGTCGGCAGCGGCGGTCGGGTCGAATCCGGGCGGGCTGTCCTTGAGCGCCAGGCCCATGCCGGCCAGCTTCGCCTTGACCTCGTCGATCGACTTCGCACCGAAGTTGCGGATGTCGAGCAGGTCGGCCTCGGAACGGGCCACCAGCTCGCCCACCGAGTGGATGCCCTCGCGCTTGAGGCAGTTGTACGAGCGGACCGTGAGCTCCAGCTCCTCGATCGGCAGCGCCAGATCGGCGGCGAGCGCGGCGTCCGTCGGGGACGGGCCCATGTCGATGCCCTCGGCGTCGATGTTGAGCTCGCGCGCCAGACCGAACAGCTCGACCAGGGTCTTGCCCGCCGACGCCATGGCGTCACGCGGCCGCATGGCCTGCTTGGTCTCGACGTCGACGATCAGCTTGTCGAAGTCGGTGCGCTGCTCGACACGGGTCGCCTCGACCTTGTAGGTGACCTTGAGCACCGGCGAGTAGATGGAGTCGACCGGGATACGGCCGATCTCCTGGCCCGCCTGCTTGTTCTGGACGGCGGAGACGTAGCCGCGACCGCGTTCGACGGTCAGCTCCATCTCCAGCTTGCCCTTGCCGTTCAGGGTGGCCAGGACCAGGTCCGGGTTGTGCACCTCGACACCGGCCGGCGGGGCGATGTCCGCGGCGGTGACCAGGCCGGGGCCCTGCTTGCGCAGGTACATCACGACCGGCTCGTCGTGCTCCGAGGAGACGACCAGCTGCTTGATGTTGAGGATGAGGTCGGTCACGTCCTCCTTGACGCCCGGCACGGTGGTGAACTCGTGCAGGACACCGTCGATCCGGATGCTGGTGACGGCGGCACCGGGGATCGAGGAGAGGAGCGTGCGGCGGAGGGAGTTGCCGAGGGTGTAGCCGAAGCCCGGCTCCAGCGGCTCGATCACGAACCGGGAGCGGAACTCGTCAACGACCTCTTCGGTCAGCGACGGACGCTGAGCGATAAGCATTGTTGTGTTCCTTCAGTCGTGGGCGCCCACTATTTGACGCCCCCAGGTACTGACAAGGGTACGGGCGGTACGCCCCGAAGAGGGGCCGTACCGCCCGGACCCGCGGTGCTTTACCGCGCAGGAGTCAGACGCGGCGGCGCTTGGGCGGCCGGCATCCGTTGTGCGGGGTGGGGGTGACGTCCTGGATCGAGCCGACCTCCAGGCCGGTGGCCTGGAGCGAACGGATCGCGGTCTCGCGGCCGGAGCCCGGACCCTTCACGAAGACGTCGACCTTGCGCATGCCGTGCTCCTGCGCGCGGCGGGCGGCCGACTCGGCGGCCATCTGCGCGGCGAAGGGCGTGGACTTGCGCGAGCCCTTGAAGCCGACGTGGCCGGCCGAGGCCCAGGAGATCACGTTGCCCGAGGGGTCCGTGATCGAGACGATCGTGTTGTTGAACGTGCTCTTGATGTGCGCGTGGCCGTGAGCGACGTTCTTCTTTTCCTTGCGACGCACCTTCTTGGTTGCGCCCTGACGTCCCTTGGGGGGCATGTCTTGACTCCAGATGGAGAGGGGAGGTGATCGGTCCTACAGCGAAGACCGCTGGTTGCTGCGGGTTCCGGTGGCCCGGACAGCCGCAGTGCGTCCGCTGAGGACTACTTCTTGCCCGGCTTCTTCTTACCGGCGATCGCGCGACGCGGGCCCTTGCGGGTACGAGCGTTCGTGCTGGTGCGCTGGCCGTGGACCGGCAGGCCGCGGCGGTGACGCAGACCCTGGTAGCAGCCGATCTCGACCTTGCGGCGGATGTCGGCCTGGATCTCGCGGCGGAGGTCACCCTCGGTGCGGAGGTTGGCGTCCACGTACTCGCGGATCTTGATCAGGTCCTCTTCGGCCAGGTCGCGAACGCGGGTGTTCGGGTTCACGTCGGTGGCGGCGAGGATCTCCTTGGACCGGGTGCGCCCGATGCCGAAGACGTAGGTGAGGGCGACCTCCACGCGCTTTTCGCGCGGGATGTCAACACCTGAAACGCGTGCCATGAAATGGCTCCAGTTGTCGTGTCGGGGGTCTTCCGCAGAGCCGCTCCCGACCGCCGACCCCTCGTCCGAGAGGTGGTACGTCCGGGTCCCCGGCCCCCGCCGGAGGTGCCGTCAGCCGAAGCTTGGACGGACTCTGCGTATGTACGTTGTTGCGTGCGTCGCGCGAAGTGCTGCGAGATGCAGGTGGTCGTGCGTCAGCCCTGGCGCTGCTTGTGGCGCAGGTTGTCGCAGATGACCATGACCCGGCCGTGGCGGCGGATCACCTTGCACTTGTCGCAGATCTTCTTGACGCTCGGCTTGACCTTCATGGGATGTCAGGTTCTCCGGGTCAGTGCCATCACCGCGACGGAGCGCGGCGCGGGCAAGATCTACTTGTAGCGGTAGACGATCCGGCCACGCGTCAGGTCGTACGGAGAGAGCTCCACGACGACCCGGTCATCCGGGAGGATCCGGATGTAGTGCATCCGCATCTTGCCGCTGATGTGCGCGAGGACCTTGTGACCGTTCTGGAGCTCCACCTTGAACATGGCGTTCGGGAGGGACTCGATCACGGTGCCCTCAATTTCGATGGCACCTTGCTTCTTGGCCACGCTTCGCCCTTCGAATCGGCTACCTTGATCGGCTTCCGGCATCGGATGTGGACATGTGGACACACGGATGCACGAGAGCCGACGCGTCAGTCTACGTCAGCCGACCCCAAAAGACGAATCCGTCAAGTTTGCCCGGCGGAGTAGATCCTTAGACCTCCACAAGGGGGTCGAATCGCCCCGCCCGCCCGGAGGCCCCCGCGCGGGCGGGGCTCCGGCCGTACGGCACCGTATCGGCCGATGGGGTCTCCCCTGGTCCTCAAGACCTCGGGGAAGGGTCAGCCGAGGGGGTCCGGCGCCGCCTCGATGCCGTACTGGGCGAGCTTCGCCCGCCCGCAGTCGGGGGCGGTCAGGACCAGCGGGCCCTGCTCGGTCAGGGCGATCGAGTGCTCCCAGTGCGAGGACCAGGTGCCGTCCGTCGTGATCACGGTCCAGTCGTCCTGGAGCACCTCGGTCTTCGCCGTACCGAGCGAGACCATCGGCTCGATCGCCAGGCAGACGCCGGGCACCAGCCGGATGCCCTTGCCGCGCCCCCGCGAGACGTAGTTCAGCAGGTGCGGGTCCATGTGCATCTCGGTACCGATGCCGTGGCCGCCGTAGTCCTCGATGATCCCGTACTTGCCGGTCGCCGGACGGGGCTGGCGGCGGATGTAGGACTCGATCGCCTTCGAGATGTCGACAAGGCGGTTGTTCACCTTCATCGCGGCGATACCGGCCCACATGGACTCCTCGGTCACCCGAGAGAGCTCGACCACCTCCGGTGCGTGACCGGTGCCCACGAACGCGGTGTACGCGGCGTCGCCGTGCCAGCCGTCGACGATGGCGCCGGCGTCGATGGAGATGATGTCGCCGTCCTTGAGGACGGTCTTGTCGTCCGGGATGCCGTGGACGACGACCTCGTTGACCGACGTGCAGATCGTCGCGGGGAAACCGCCGTACCCCAGGAAGTTCGACTTCGCACCGTGGTCGGCGATGACCTTGCGGGCAACCCGGTCCAGGTCCGCCGTCGTGGCGCCGGGAACCGCCGCCTCCCGGGTGGCCGCGTGAATGGCAGCGACCACCAGGCCCGCCTCACGCATCTTGGCGATCTGCTCGGGGGTCTTGATCTGCACCATGGTGCGGCGCCTCTCTGCATCGAAGGGTGACGGGTGCGGCGTACTCAACGATACGGCGCACGCAGTCGGGGGGGGGGGGCGCGGCGGCCGCCGCCGCCGGGGAGGGGTGGGGGCAGGGGCCCCCCCCCCCCGGGGGGGCGGGCGGGGCGGCCCCCCCCCCCGGCGGCCCGCCG
>NZ_JBIARH010000012.1:109159-195143 GCF_042889785.1 Streptomyces sp. NPDC002476
GTTCTTTTAGTAACCCCACTCTTGCGCGCCCACTGTAGTCTTCGTGGGGGGGGGCTGCTTCAGCAACAACCCCCCCCCCCCCCCCCGGCGCCCCCCCCCCCCGCGCCCCCCCCCCCCGACTGTACGAGTACTGCGAAGGTCCCGCTCAGTCCTTGGCGGACTTCAGGGCCTCCATCGCCCGCTCGGTCACGTCCGTGACCTTGCCGAGCGCGGAGATGGTGACCACCAGGTTCTGCGCCCGGTAGTAGTCGATGATCGGCTCGGTCTGCGTGTGGTAGACCTCCAGCCGGGTGCGCACCGTCTCCTCGCTGTCGTCGTCGCGCTGGTACAGCTCGCCGCCGCAGACGTCGCAGACGCCCTCGGTCTTCGGCGGGTTGTACGCGACGTGGAAGACGTGCGAGCCGTCGTTGCGGCAGATCCGGCGGCCGGCGATGCGCTTGACCACCTCGTCCTCGGGGACCTCCAGGTCCAGGACCGCGTCCAGCTTCGTGCCCTCGTCCTTGAGCATGGCGTCGAGAGCCTCGGCCTGACCCACGTTGCGCGGGAAACCGTCCAGCAGGAACCCGTTCTCGGCGTCCGGCTGGGACATGCGGTCCTTGGCCATCCCGATGGTGACCTCGTCCGGAACCAACTGCCCCGCGTCCATGTAGGCACGGGCCTGCTTGCCAAGGTCCGTGCCCTGGCTGATGTTGGCGCGGAAGAGATCGCCCGTGGAGATCTGCGGAATCGACAGGTTCTTGGCAAGGTACGCAGCCTGCGTTCCCTTGCCGGCACCGGGCGGCCCGACGAGGACGATTCGCATCAGCGGAGGAACCCTTCGTAATTGCGCTGCTGGAGCTGACTCTCGATCTGCTTCACGGTCTCCAGACCCACACCCACGATGATCAGGATGCTCGTCCCGCCGAACGGGAAGTTCTGATTGGCACCGCCGAAGCCTGCCAACGCCATTGTCGGCACCAGAGCGATCAGGCCCAGATACAGCGAGCCCGGCCAAGTGATCCTGTTGAGCACATAGCTCAGGTACTCGGCAGTAGGTCGACCAGCCCGGATACCCGGGATGAACCCACCATACTTCTTCATGTTGTCGGCGACTTCCTCGGGGTTGAACGAGATCGCCACGTAGAAGAAGGCGAAGAACACGATCAGGAGGAAGTACGCGGTGATGTAGTAAGGGTGGTCGCCCGTGACGAAGTTGTCCCGGATCCAGGTCGCCCAGCCCGCGTTCGAGTTGGAGAACTGCACGATCAGGGCGGGGATGTAGAGCAGCGAAGAAGCGAAGATGACGGGGATCACACCCGCCTGGTTCACCTTCAGCGGGATGTACGTCGAGGTGCCGCCGTACGACCTGCGGCCGATCATCCGCTTCGCGTACTGCACCGGGATCCGGCGCTGGGCCTGCTCGACGAAGACGACGAGCCCGACCATCACGAAGCCGATCAGGATGACGGTGCCGAACTCGATCCAGCCGTCGGCCAGCTTGCCGCTGGTCTTGATGGCCCACAGGGAGCCCGGGAAGCTGGCGGCGATCGAGATGAACATCAGGATCGACATGCCGTTGCCGATACCGCGGTCGGTGATGAGCTCACCGAGCCACATCACGGCCGCGGTGCCCGCGGTCATCGTGATCACCATGACGACGGTGGTGAAGATCGAATGGTCCGGCACGATCTGGTCGGCGACCGGGCAGCCGCTGAACAGCGCGCCGCTGGTGGCGGTGGCCACCAGGCCGGTGCCCTGGAGGATGGCGAGCGCGACGGTCAGATAACGCGTGTACTGCGTGATCTTGGCCTGGCCGCTCTGTCCCTCCTTCTTGAGCGCCTCGAGTCGGGGAATCACCACGGTCAGCAGCTGGAGAATGATGCTGGCCGTGATGTACGGCATGATGCCGAGAGCGAAGATCGTGATCTGGAGCAGCGCGCCGCCACTGAACATGTTCACCAGGCCGAAGAGGCTGTTGTTGCCCTTACTGGCCTGATCCACACAGATCTGGACGTTCTCGTAGCTCACTCCCGGAGCCGGGATGTGCGCCCCGAGCCGGTAGATCACGATGATGCCGAGCGTGAACAGCAGCTTCTTGCGCAGGTCGGGCGTCTTGAACGCCCGGGCGAACGCGGTGAGCACGGTGCCTCCTGCGACCCCCGCGCAATGCGAAGAGGTGACGGTCTTGAGGTTCGACAAATACGAAACAAATCAGCGGCTCCCCGGGCCGGGGCCAGGGGATACCACACAACAACGCACGCCACCTTACCGGCGACCATGCCCCCCAAGGAACGACCAACCGGGGATGCCCCATATGAGAGGCATCCCCGGTCGGATGTTCAGGCCATCGAGTCGTCTCAGACGAGCTCGGTGACGGTACCGCCGGCGGCGGTGATCTTCTCCTTGGCGGAGCCGGAGACGGCGTCGACCGTCACCTGCAGCGCCACGGAGATCTCGCCCTGTCCGAGGACCTTGACGAGGTGGTTGTTGCGCACGGCACCCTTGGCGACCAGGTCGGCCACGGTGACCTCGCCACCCTCGGGGTAGAGGGCCGCGAGACGGTCCAGGTTCACGACCTGGTACTCGGTGCGGAACGGGTTCTTGAAGCCCTTGAGCTTCGGGAGACGCATGTGGAGGGGCATCTGCCCACCCTCGAAGCGCTCCGGAACCTGGTAGCGGGCCTTGGTGCCCTTGGTGCCACGACCGGCGGTCTTACCCTTGGACGCCTCACCACGACCCACACGGGTCTTGGCGGTCTTGGCACCCGGGGCGGGCCGGAGGTCATGGGCCTTCAGCGGCTTGTTCTCCGCCATGTCAGTCGACCTCCTCGACCGTCACGAGGTGGCGGACGGTGTGCACCATGCCGCGGAACTCGGGGCGGTCCTCCTTGACGACCACGTCGTTCAGGCGCTTGAGCCCGAGCGAACGCAGCGTGTCGCGGTGGTTCTGCTTGCTGCCGATGTACGACTTCGTCTGCGTGATCTTGAGGCGGGCCATTACGCACCCGCTCCCGCACGCGCACGAAGCAGGGCCGCGGGAGCGACGTCCTCGAGCGGCAGACCGCGGCGGGCCGCGATCTCCTCGGGACGCTGCAGGCCCTTGAGGGCCGCCACGGTCGCGTGCACGATGTTGATCTGGTTATCGGAGCCGAGCGACTTCGACAGGATGTCGTGAACGCCGGCGCACTCCAGGACGGCGCGCACCGGGCCACCGGCGATCACACCGGTACCGGGGGAAGCCGGCTTGAGCAGGACGACGCCCGCTGCCTTCTCGCCCTGGATCGGGTGCGGAATGGTGCCCTGGATGCGGGGGACCTTGAAGAAGTTCTTCTTGGCCTCCTCGACGCCCTTGGCGATGGCCGCGGGAACTTCCTTGGCCTTGCCGTAGCCGACACCGACGGTGCCGTCACCGTCGCCCACCACGACCAGCGCGGTGAAGCTGAAGCGACGACCACCCTTCACAACCTTGGCGACACGGTTGATCGCGACGACGCGCTCGACGTAAGCGGTCTTCTCGGCGGCAGCTGCGCCGCCGTCACGGCCCTTCCGGTCCCGCCGCTCGCCGCCACCGGCACCGCTGCCGCGGCGCTGGGGTCCAGCCATTGGATTTACCTCTCTCTGTTACGTCCGCTGTGCGTAGGAACCGGGGCTCAGAACTTCAGCCCGGCTTCACGGGCGGCGTCAGCCAGAGCGGCAATCCGCCCGGCGTACTGGTTGCCTCCGCGGTCGAACACGACGGCCTCGACGCCTGCGGCCTTGGCGCGCTCAGCGACCAGTGCGCCGACCTGCTTGGCCTGGGTGCTCTTGTCAGCCTCGCCACCACGGATGGAGACGTCCAGGGTGGACGCCGACGCGAGGGTGTGACCCGCGACGTCGTCGATGACCTGGGCCACCATGTGGCGGTTGGACCGCGTCACGACCAGACGGGGACGCTCCGGCGTACCCGAGACGTACTTGCGGACACGGATGTGGCGACGCTTGCGGGCGGCGCGCTTGTAGGCGTCGCCCTTGGCGATCTTCACGCCGTATGCCATGGCTACTTACCAGCCTTTCCGACCTTGCGGCGGATGACCTCGCCGGCGTACTTGACGCCCTTCGCCTTGTACGGGTCGGGCTTCCGCAGCTTGCGGATGTTGGCCGCCACCTCGCCGACCTTCTGCTTGTCGATGCCCTCGACCGACAGCTTGGTCGGGGACTCGACCTTGAAGGTGATGCCTTCCGGCGCCTCGACCGTGATCGGGTGGCTGTAGCCCAGGGCGAACTCCAGGTTGGAGCCCTTCGCCTGGACGCGGTAACCGACACCGCTGATCTCGAGCGCCTTGGTGTATCCCTGGGTCACACCGGTGATCATGTTCGCCACCAGCGTGCGGGACAGGCCGTGCAGGGCCTTGTTCTGACGCTCGTCGTTCGGGCGGGTGACGTTCACGACGCCGTCCTCACCCTTGGTGACCTCGATCGGCGACGCGACGGTGTGCGTGAGAGTGCCCTTGGGGCCCTTCACGGCGACCGTGCGGCCGTCGATGGTGACGTCCACACCGGCGGGAACCTGGATGGGGAGCTTGCCGATTCGCGACATGAGCTTTTCCTCCGTTCCCGACTACCAGACGTAGGCGAGGACTTCCCCACCTACGCCCTTCTTCTGCGCCTGCTGGCCGGTCAGGAGACCGTGGGACGTGGAGATGATCGCCACGCCCAGGCCGCCGAGGACCTTCGGCAGGTTGGTGGACTTTGCGTAGACACGCAGACCCGGCTTGGAGATGCGCTTGATGCCGGCGATCGAACGCTCGCGGTTCGGGCCGAACTTCAGCTCCAGGACGAGGTTCTTGCCGACCTCGGCGTCCTCGACCTTCCAGCCGGTGATGAAGCCCTCCTGCTGGAGGATCTCCGCGATGTGCGACTTGATCTTGCTGTGCGGCATCGACACCGAGTCGTGGTAAGCCGAGTTCGCGTTACGCAGACGCGTGAGCATGTCTGCGATCGGATCAGTCATGGTCATGA
Organism: Streptomyces sp. NPDC002476; assembly: GCF_042889785.1. Taxonomy (NCBI): domain Bacteria; kingdom Bacillati; phylum Actinomycetota; class Actinomycetes; order Kitasatosporales; family Streptomycetaceae; genus Streptomyces; species Streptomyces sp. NPDC002476. The sequence continues at coordinate 114,136 of NZ_JBIARH010000012.1, forward strand.
ATTGGCCTTCGGCCTCTCTCGCCGGGGTTTCCTGTATGCGCCATCCCTCTCCCCGCTCAGAGGCGGGACGGGTGCGGTGCGGGGACCTACGGCGTAGTAAGTCGGTCATGGGCGGCAGGCGCCCAACCCCGCAAGCCTACGGCATGCGAGGCGGGGCTCCCGCCGACCAGATGCTTACCGAGAGCTTCCGGGTGATTCCCAACGCCCAGGGGGCGGAGGGGAATTACCAGGAGCTCTTGGTCACGCCCGGCAGCTCGCCGCGGTGAGCCATCTCACGAAGGCACACGCGGCACAGGCCGAACTTGCGGTAGACGGAGTGGGGCCGGCCGCAGCGCTGGCACCGCGTGTACGCGCGGACGCCGAACTTCGGCTTGCGGGCGGCCTTAGCGATCAGAGCCTTCTTCGCCACGGTCAGTTCTCCTTGAACGGGAAGCCGAGGTGACGAAGGAGGGCACGACCCTCGTCGTCGTTGGTCGCCGTGGTCACCACGGTGATGTCCATGCCCCGGACCCGGTCGATCTTGTCCTGGTCGATCTCGTGGAACATGACCTGCTCCGTGAGACCGAAGGTGTAGTTGCCACGGCCGTCGAACTGCTTCGGCGACAGGCCGCGGAAGTCACGGATACGCGGCAGCGCGAGCGACAGCGTACGGTCCAGGAACTCCCACATCCGGTCACCGCGGAGGGTGACGTGGCAGCCGATCGGCTGGCCCTCGCGCAGCTTGAACTGCGCGATGGACTTGCGGGCCTTGGTGACGGCCGGCTTCTGGCCGGTGATCGTGGTGAGGTCGCGCACGGCGCCGTCGATCAGCTTGGAGTCGCGGGCGGCGTCGCCCACACCCATGTTGACCACGATCTTGACCAGGCCGGGGACCTGCATGACGTTCTCGTAGGAGAACTCCTCACGCAGCTTGCCGGCGATTTCCTCGCGGTAGCGCGTCTTGAGACGCGGCGCAGTGGTGGCAGTCATCAGATGTCCTCACCGGTCCGCTTGGCAACGCGGATCTTGTTGCCCTCGTCGTCGAAGCGGTAGCCGACGCGGGTGACGACCTTCTTGCCGTCCTTCTCCACGACCAGCTGCACGTTGCTGACGTGAATCGGGGCCTCGGTGGTGACGATGCCGCCGGTCTGCGAACCGCGAGCCGTCTGACCGGCCTTGGTGTGCTTCTTGACCCGGTTGACACCCTCGACGAGGACACGGTCCTGAGCCGGGTAGGCCACGATGACCTTGCCCTGCTTGCCCTTGTCCTTACCGGTGATGACCTGTACCAGGTCGCCCTTCTTGATCTTCATGCTTACAGCACCTCCGGCGCGAGCGAGATGATCTTCATGAACTTCTTCTCGCGCAGCTCCCGGCCCACCGGGCCGAAGATGCGGGTGCCGCGGGGGTCGCCGTCGTTCTTCAGAATGACGGCGGCGTTCTCGTCGAAGCGGATGTACGAGCCATCCTGACGACGACGCTCCTTGACGGTGCGAACGATGACGGCCTTGACGACGTCACCCTTCTTCACGTTGCCACCGGGGATCGCGTCCTTGACGGTGGCGACGATGACGTCACCGATGCCCGCGTAGCGGCGACCCGAACCACCGAGAACACGGATGGTGAGGATTTCCTTCGCACCCGTGTTGTCGGCGACGCGGAGTCGCGACTCCTGCTGGATCACGTCTATCTCCTGATCGTCTGCCGGTTCCCGGTGGGGGCCGCCCCGTGTCCGGAGCGGACCCCACCGAGCCTGGCGGAACTTGCCTGAGGGGGATGCCCCTCAGGAATTACTTGGCCTTCTCGAGGATCTCGACGACGCGCCAGCGCTTCGTCGCGGACAGCGGCCGGGTCTCCATGAGGAGGACGCGGTCGCCGACGCCCGCGGCGTTCTGCTCGTCGTGAGCCTTCAGCTTGTTCGTACGGCGGATGACCTTGCCGTACAGCGCGTGCTTCACACGGTCCTCGACGGCGACGACGACGGTCTTGTCCATCTTGTCGCTGACGACCAGACCCTCACGGGTCTTGCGGAAACCGCGGTCGGTGTTCGTCTCAGTCACAGTCTTCTCGCTCATCAGGCGCTCTCCACCGTCTCGATGCCCAGCTCACGCTCGCGCATCAGGGTGTAGATCCGGGCGATGTCCTTACGGACGGACTTGAGCCGGCCGTGGTTCTCGAGCTGTCCGGTCGCCGCCTGGAAGCGGAGGTTGAACAGCTCTTCCTTGGCCTCGCGGAGCTTGTTGAGCAGCTCCTCGTTGCCCAGCTCGCGCAGCTCGGACGCCTTGGTTCCGGCCGACATCACGCCTCACCTGCCTCGCGCCGAACGATGCGGCACTTCATCGGAAGCTTGTGAGCAGCGCGGGTGAGCGCCTCACGAGCAATCTTCTCGTTCGGGTAGGACAGCTCGAACATCACCCGACCCGGCTTGACGTTCGCGATCCACCACTCGGGAGAACCCTTACCGGAACCCATGCGGGTCTCGGCCGGCTTCTTCGTCAGGGGACGGTCCGGGTAGATGTTGATCCAGACCTTGCCGCCACGCTTGATGTGGCGGGTCATCGCGATACGAGCCGCCTCGATCTGGCGGTTCGTCACGTACGCCGGGGTCAGCGCCTGGATGCCGTACTCGCCGAACGCAACCTGCGTGCCACCCTTGGACATACCGCTGCGCTTCGGGTGGTGCTGCTTGCGGTGCTTGACCCTACGGGGGATCAGCATTTCGGTCAGGCCTCCGTTCCGGTGCTCTCAGCAGCCGGAGCGGCAGCGGCGGGAGCCTCGGCCTTGGGGGCCTCGGCCGGAGCCGACTGCTGCTGCGGCTTGCGGCCGCGGCCGCCACGCTCGCCACCGCGACCGCGGCCGGCCGGGCGGTCGGCGCCACCACGGGCCGGGCGGTTGCCGGCGCGGGCGGCGGCGTTCTCGGCGCGGACCTCGGCGATGTTCTTGACGTCGCCCTTGTAGATCCAGACCTTCACACCGATGCGGCCGAAGGTTGTCTTGGCCTCGAAGAAGCCGTAGTCGACGTTCGCGCGGAGCGTGTGCAGGGGCACACGGCCCTCGCGGTAGAACTCCGAGCGGGACATCTCGGCGCCGCCGAGGCGGCCACCGCACTGGATCTTGATGCCCTTGGCGCCGGCCTTCATCGAGCTCTGCATGCTCTTGCGCATGGCACGACGGAAGGAGACGCGGGAGGACAGCTGCTCGGCGACGGCCTGGGCCACCAGCTGAGCGTCCACCTCGGGGTTCTTGACCTCGAGGATGTTCAGCTGGACCTGCTTGCCGGTGAGCTTCTCCAGCTCGCCGCGGATGCGGTCGGCCTCGGCGCCGCGGCGGCCGATGACGATGCCCGGGCGAGCGGTGTGGATGTCAACGCGGACGCGGTCGCGGGTGCGCTCGATCTCCACCTTGGAGATGCCGGCCCGCTCCATGCCCTTCGTCATCATGCGACGAATGGCGACGTCTTCCTTGACGTAGTCCTTGTACAGCTTGTCGGCGTACCAGCGGGACTTGAAGTCCGTGGTAATGCCGAGTCGGAACCCGTGCGGGTTTACCTTCTGGCCCATTACCGGGTTCCTTCCTTGCTGCTGACGACCACGGTGATGTGGCTGGTCCGCTTACGGATCCGGTAGGCACGGCCCTGGGCGCGCGGCCGGAACCGCTTCAGGGTCGGGCCCTCGTCCACGTACGCCTCGCTGATGACCAGCGTGGAGGCGTCGGTGTGGTCGTAGTTGTGTGCGGCGTTGGCGATGGCGCTGTCCAGCACCTTGCCAACCGGCACGCTCGCGGCCTGCGGGGCGAAACGCAGGACCGCCTGAGCCTCCGTGGCGTCCATGCCACGGATGAGGTCCACCACGCGGCGGGCCTTCATGGGCGTGACGCGGATGTACCGCGCCTGGGCCCTGGCTTCCATGGTTGTCCCTTCGGTGTAAGTCATGAGTCGTTCCACCCCGCTTAGCGGCGCTTCGACTTCCGGTCGTCCTTGACGTGGCCGCGGAAGGTGCGAGTCGGCGAGAACTCGCCGAGCTTGTGGCCGACCATCGACTCGGTGACGAACACCGGGACGTGGATCTTGCCGTTGTGCACCGCGATGGTGTGACCCAGCATCGCCGGGACGATCATCGAGCGACGGGACCAGGTCTTGATGACGTTCTTGGTGCCTGCCTCGTTCTGCGCGTCCACCTTCTTGATGAGGTGGCCGTCGACGAAGGGCCCCTTCTTGAGACTGCGCGGCATCTAAACCCGCTCCTAGCGCTTCTTGTTCGTCTTGCGGCGGCGGACGATGTACTTGTTGCTCGCCTTCTTGGGAGAACGAGTACGACCCTCCTTCTGACCCCACGGCGAGACCGGGTGGCGACCACCGGAGGTCTTGCCCTCACCACCACCGTGCGGGTGGTCAACCGGGTTCATCGCGACACCGCGGACGGTCGGGCGGACGCCCTTCCAGCGCATGCGGCCGGCCTTGCCCCAGTTGATGTTCGACTGCTCGGCGTTGCCGACCTCGCCGATGGTGGCGCGGCAGCGCGCGTCGACCAGGCGGATCTCACCCGACGGCATACGGAGGTGGGCCATGGAGCCCTCCTTCGCCAGCAGCTGCACGGAGGCACCCGCGGAGCGGGCGAACTTCGCGCCGCCGCCGGGCCGCAGCTCGATGGCGTGGATGGTCGTACCGACCGGGATGTTGCGCAGCGCCAGGTTGTTGCCGGGCTTGATGTCGGCGGCGGGGCCGTTCTCGACACGGTCGCCCTGCGACAGGCCACGCGGCGCGATGATGTAGCGCTTCTCGCCGTCCGCGTAGTGCAGGAGCGCGATGCGCGCGGTGCGGTTGGGGTCGTACTCGATGTGCGCGACCTTGGCCGGCACGCCGTCCTTGTCGTGACGACGGAAGTCGATCACGCGGTAGGCGCGCTTGTGGCCACCACCCTGGTGGCGAACGGTCACACGACCGGCGTTGTTACGGCCGCCCTTGTTGTGCAGGGGGCGGACCAGCGACTTCTCCGGCGTGGACCGCGTGATCTCGACAAAGTCGGCGACGCTGGAGCCACGACGGCCCGGGGTCGTCGGCTTGTACTTGCGGATACCCATTTCTCAGTCCTCGTCCGATTCCGGACGATCCAGACCGCCCCTTAGGCGGTCGGACCGCCGAAGATGTCGATACGGTCGCCCTCGGCGAGGGTCACGATGGCGCGCTTGGTGTCGGCGCGCTTGCCGAAACCGGTGCGGGTGCGCTTGCGCTTGCCCTGCCGGTTGATCGTGTTGACCCCGGTGACCTTGACCGAGAAGACCGCCTCGACGGCCTGCTTGATCTGGGTCTTGTTGGAGCCCGGCGCGACGATGAACGTGTACTTGTTCTCGTCGAGCAGCGCGTAGCTCTTCTCCGACACGACCGGCTTGACGAGGACGTCGCGCGGGTCCGTGTAGGTCTTGCTGGTAACGGTCGCCTCGCTCATCAGGCGTCGCTCCCTTCGGTCTCAGCGGTCTGGGGGCCAGACACGAAGGACTCGAGGGCGGCCTGGGTGAAGACCACGTCGTCGGAGACGATCACGTCGTACGTGTTCAGCTGGCCCGGCTCCAGGATGTGCACCTGGGGCAGGTTGCGGGCGGACAGCCACGCGGCCTCGTCGGCGCGGTCGACGACCAGGAGCAGGTTCTTGCGCTCCGTGATCTTGCCGAACAGCGTCTTGGCGGCCTTGGTGGAGACGGCACCCTCGACCACGCCGGTGACGACGTGGATGCGGGAGTGACGGGCCCGGTCCGAGAGGGCACCGCGCAGGGCGGCGGCCTTCATCTTCTTCGGGGTCCGCTGCGAGTAGTCACGCGGCTGCGGGCCGTGGACGACGCCACCGCCGGCGAACTGCGGAGCGCGGGTCGAACCCTGACGGGCGCGGCCGGTGCCCTTCTGGCGGTACGGCTTCTTGCCACCGCCGCGGACCTCGCCGCGAGTCTTGGTCTTGTGCGTGCCCTGACGGGCAGCTGCCAGCTGTGCGACGACGACCTGGTGGATCAGCGGAACGCTGGTCTTCGCGTCGAAGATCTCCGCGGGGAGCTCGACGGTCCCGGCCTTGTCGCCTGCCGGCGAAAGGATGTCAATGGTGCTCATCGGTTCCTCAGGCCCCCTTGGCCGCAGTACGGACCAGGACGAGGCCGCCGTTCGGACCCGGGACGGCTCCCTTGATGAGGAGCAGACCCTTCTCCGCGTCAACGGCGTGAACGGTCAGGTTCTGGGTGGTGACGCGCTCGTTGCCCATGCGGCCGGCCATGCGCATGCCCTTGAAGACACGGCCCGGGGTGGCGCAGCCACCGATCGAACCGGGCTTGCGGTGCACGCGGTGGGCACCGTGGGAGGCCTTGCCACCATGGAAGTTGTGGCGCTTCATGGCGCCGGCGAAGCCCTTGCCCTTGCTCTTGCCGGTGACGTCGACCTTGACGCCGGCCTCGAAGACCTCGGCGGTGATCTCCTGACCGAGCGTGTACTCGGCGGCGTCAGCGGTGCGGAGCTCCACCAGGTGGCGGCGCGGGGTCACGTCGGCCTTGGCGAAGTGGCCCTTGAGGGGCTTGTTCACCTTGCGCGGGTCGATCTCGCCGAAGGCGATCTGGACCGACTCGTAGCCGTCGCTGTCGTTCGTACGGACCTGGGTCACGACGTTCGGGCCGGCCTTGACGACGGTCACCGGGACGACCCGGTTGTTCTCGTCCCAGACCTGCGTCATGCCGAGCTTCTCGCCCAGGATGCCCTTGATGTTCTTAGCCATCTCGCGCGTCACCTCAGAGCTTGATCTCGATGTCGACGCCCGCCGGCAGGTCGAGACGCATCAGCGAGTCAACCGTCTTCGGCGTGGGGTCGAGGATGTCGATGAGGCGCTTGTGCGTGCGCATCTCGAAGTGCTCGCGCGAGTCCTTGTACTTGTGCGGCGACTTGATGACGCAGTACACGTTCTTCTCAGTGGGCAGCGGCACCGGGCCCGCGACCGACGCACCCGTGCGAGTCACCGTCTCGACGATCTTCTTCGCCGAGGAGTCGATGACCTCGTGGTCGTAGGCCTTGAGCCGGATGCGGATCTTCTGTCCCGCCATGGCTACTAGTAGTCCTGTCTCTCGCTAACGCTCTGGAACCCGGCGGTCCTGCCTCCACCTCCGACCCACGCGGTCGGGCGTGTCGCAACCCCTCCACGTGGAATTCCCTGAGGAATCTCCCGTACCGAGGGGGTGCGGACCCGAGGGCCGCGTCGTGCTCCGCGAGGAGCATCGGGGGTGAATACCCGCCGGGTGCCTGGCCGGGGCCCCGCTGACGCTTCCCGGAAGATTCCCGTACGTCCGACCCGCAGGGGGTCGACGAGTACTGTGGGACTCGCTTCCGGTCCTCCCGGCGGGAGGCGCGCAGCATTGACACTCAACCGAGCAACCTGAGCAGTGTGCCATACGGGCCACGGGCCTGGCCAATCGGGCCGGAGATAGTACCCCCCGCACCCGACGGGTCAAACGCGGGCGGGCGTCGGAGTGGTTCCGTGGGCCGTACGGGGCACGTCGGGGGCCGTACGGCAGGCGCCGACCACGCGTGCGTGGCGGGCACGCCGCACCGGGCCGTCACCGCGCAACGGCCTGGGGAACAAGAGGGAGTGGATCAGCGAGCGGCGTCATGCGGCTTCGAATCCAAGGCGGAGGAGGGAGCCGGATGGGGCCTCCCCTGCTCGAAAGCAGCTGAGAGCTCGGGGAACGAGCGTCGGTGACCGACGACAACGCGGGAGGCGGAGTCGCAGGGCGTCGGGAGCCCACTCCCTCTTGCTCCCCAGACCGTAAACCGGTCGAACCCGGCCACTCCCCACCCCTACAGTGACCGGCCGGACGTCTGTTCCCACCAGCGCCGTACCGTCTCTCCGTCACCAGGGGCCCTTGTCATGCGTACGCACTATCCGCGCACTCCGCACCTGCCCTGGTCCCCCGGGGCCACCTCGGACGACGTGCGGATCGCGGACCTCTCCGGGCCGGCGGGCCGCGAGGTGGTCGTGACCGAGAAGCTGGACGGCGAGAACACCACGCTCTACGCCGACGGTCTGCACGCCCGCTCCCTCGACTCCGCCCACCACCCCTCGCGGGGCTGGGTGAAGGCGCTCCAGGGCCGGATCGGCTCCCGAATCCCCCCGGGACGGCGGGTGTGCGGCGAGAACATGTTCGCCCGCCACTCCCTCTCGTACGACGGTCTGGAGAGCTTCTTCTACGGCTTCTCCGTCTGGGACGGGGAGCACTGCCTGGACTGGGACCGGACGGTGGACTTCCTGCGCGGCCTGGGGATACCGGTGCCGCCGGTGCTGTGGCGCGGGGTGCTCGACGCCCGTGCCGAGAAGGCTTTGCGGGCGCTGCGGCCGGACACCGGCCGGCAGGAGGGGTACGTCGTCCGCCCCGTCGACGGCTTCGACGCGGCGGACTTCGGGCGCCTGGTGGCGAAGTGGGTGCGGCCCGGCCACGTACGGACCGACACGCACTGGATGCACGCCGCCGTGGTGGAGAACGGGCTCGGTCCGGCGGCGGCCCTCTGGGCCGTACGGTCCGGCGCGCCCGTGGACGCGGCGGCGCTGGCCGAGGCGTCGGGGGCGTCCGTGTGGGACGCCGGGGCCGCCGTGCGGGACGCGGTTCGCGGGTCGGACGGGGCCGTCGCGGGCGCTGGTTCCGGGCCGGACGCCGAGGCCGCCGTCGCGATGTCCGACGCGCTCGACGCGCTGGGCCGCACCGGCGACGACCGGCTGACCGGCGTCCTGGCCGCGCTGCTGCACCGGGGGCGGCGCACGGAGCTGGCGCCCGCGCTGGCACGGACCGTGGGCATGCCGGTGGCCCGCCGCGTCGCCGACCTCGTCGGGCTGCACCCCTCGCTGCACCGCCCGTACCCGGACGAGGAACGGCGCACCGGCCTGGCCCGGATGTCGCTCGCCGCCGACCTGGAGGCGCTGCACGCGCTGGCCGCGGCCGTCGCGGGGAACGACGAGGAGCGCGAGCAGGTGGAGTGGTCGGCGCTGCACGCACAGGACGTGCGGGAGCCGGCCGGGCTGGACGAGGCGTTCGCGGACCTGGAGCCGATGGCCGCGGACCGCTGCCGCGCGCAGGCCCGCGAGGCGTACGCGCTGGGCCGGATCAGCACCGTCGACGAGGCGGTCGCCGCGACCTGGCGGTGGCGCGACGGGGACTTCCCGTGCCTGATCCAGCTGGTCGGCCCGTCGGGCGGCGGCAAGAGCACCTTCGCCCTGGGCCTGCCGGACGTGGACGCGTACGTGTCCCTGGACGACCTGCGCGGGGCCCGGGGCTCGCGCGCCGACCAGCGGGCCAACGGAGAGGTGCTGCGCGAGGGCCTGGACCGGCTGGACGCCGCGCTCGCGGCGGGCGGCACGGTCGTCTGGGACGCCACCTCGCTCAACGCGCACCAGCGTTCTCTGGTGCACACGGTGGCCCGGCGGCGGGACGCGCTGGTCACCCACGCCGTGACGGTGGTCGAGGAGGCGGAGCTGGTCCGCCGCAACGGGCGGCGCGCCCACCCGGTGCCGCCGGAGGTGCTGGCCTCGCAGCTGCGCCGGTACGCGCCCCCGTACCCGGGTCAGGCGCACCGCACCTGGTACGTCGGCGCGAGCGGGACGGTGGAGGACCGGGCTTAGAGGTCGCGCGCACAGGTGGGTCGGCGGGCGCACGTACAGCGAGGAAGCGGACAGCGAGGAAGAGGAAGGGCACGGAGCACGGATGCGTACCAGCGAGGAGATCTACCACCGGGTCCGCTGGGACGCCCGGTTCGAGCCGGCGCGCTTCGTGCTGGGCGTGGCGCAGCGCGGGAGGGCGCCGAAGCGGGTGCCGCTCCCCCGGTTCACGCCGGGCGGCGAGATCCCCTGGCACCGGGTGCTGTTCATCGAGGCGGACGGCGAGGTGGTGTGGGACCGGGCGGCGGGCGTGGACCGGATCGACGCGACGGAGGCCGGGCGGGTACGCGCCCCGCGGCGGCTGCCGTCCCCGTACTTCACCTCGCGGACCCCGCACGCGTTCTGCGCGTCCCGGGGCGCCTGGGCGCCGGTGGAGGGGGACACTCCGGTGCGTCCCGTGGCCGTCGGCCCGCTGACCGTGCAGTCCGCCGACGTGCCGGCGGGGGCGTCTTCCGGCCCTCTGATGGAGGCGTCTTCCGGTCGCCTGACGGTGCTGACCTGGAACACGCTCTGGGACCGTTACGACAGCGACCGCATCGACACCGCCCGACGCAGGCCACTGCTGCTGGAGGCCCTGCGTGCGGCGGACGCGGACGTCATCGCGCTCCAGGAGGCCGAACCCGCCCTGCTTGCCCTGCTGTTGGAGGCGCCCTGGGTCCGCGAGCACTACACGCTCGGGACCGATCCGGGCGGCCGGGACGTCGCCGACTGCGGTCTGCTGCTGCTCAGCAGACTCCCGGTGCGGGAGGCGGGCCTGCACGCGCTCGGTCCGCACAAGGCGGTCGCCGCCGTCGTGGTGGAGGGCGAGGAGGGGCCGGTCACAGTAGCGGTCACCCATCTCAGCAGCGACCACTCGGCGGACGGTGCCGCACTGCGCGATGACCAACTGACCGACCTGGCAACGGGGTTGACGGCCGTCGAGGGCGATGTGCTGCTGCTCGGCGACTTCAACGACGGCGGGGACGCCCCACAGGAGCGGCTGGGGATGGCGGACGCCTGGAGCAGGGCGCGCGGTGCGGCCGACCGGACGCCGACGTTCGACCCGTCGGTCAATCCGCTGGCCGCCGTCTCCTCCCTGTCGGGCCGGGCGTCCCGGCTGGACCGGGTGCTGGTCCGCGCGGAGGGGTGGCGGCCGGTGGCGGCGGCGCTGCTGGGCGACGTGCCGACGCCGGACGGGCTGTACGTCTCGGACCACTTCGGGGTGCGGGTGGAGCTGAGGACGGGCGCGGCGCAGGACGAGGAGACTTTCGCGGCGGACACGGCCGACGAGACCGACGGCACCGACGAGGCATGGGCGGCCGAGATCGTCCGCCGGGTGGCGGCGGCCCTGCCGGAAGCCCGGGTCCACCTGGTGGGCTCGCGGCGGATGGGCTGCGCGCTGCCCGGCGCGGACGTGGACCTGGTCGCGGCGCTGCCGGGCGACGGGGATCCGGCGCGTGTCGGCGTTCGGGAGCGCCTGGCGGCCAGCCTGCCGGACGCCGTCGACCTGCGCGAGGTGACCGGCGCCCGGGTGCCCGGCCTGCGCTTCGGCCTCGGCGGTCTGCGGGTGGATCTGGTGACCGTCCCGACCGGGTCCCTTCCTCCGGCCGAGGCGGTGGACCGCCGCACCGAGCTGGGCGGGACGGCGGCCAGGGCGCTCAGCGCGGTGAGCGACGCGGACGCGGTGCTCGCGGCGGCGGACCCGCACCGGGCCGCGTTCGCCGGACTCGCCCGCGAGGTCAAGGCGTGGGCGCGGGCGCGCGGCCTGGACTCCGCACCGTGCGGCGGGCTGCCGGGCCTTGCCTGGTCGGTCCTCGCGGCCCGTACCGCGCGCGAGTCGGGCGATCTGCCACCGCTCCGCCTGCTCCGGCACTTCTTCGCGACCTGGGCGACGTGGGACTGGGACGCACCAGCCGGCGTCGAGGAGGCCGAGGGGAGCCCGGACGCCGCTCAGCACCCCCTCACCGTGCTGACCCCGACCGCCCCCGTGCGCTCCTGCACCACGCAGGTCTCGGCGGCGGGCCGCGACCTCGTCGTCGAGGAGCTGCTGCGCGCCTGGGAGATCCTGGAGTCCACCCCTTGCACCCACCCTGTGCCGCGTACGCTGCTCCGCGCCCGGCCACCGCTCCATGAACGGCACACCGCCTGGGCGGTCGTCTCCGTGCGACGGGGCGAGGACGAGGGCCGCTTCCGGGGCCGCGTCCTCGCCCTGCTCGCCGCCCTCGCCGAGGCGGGCACACCGGACGCCCACGCCTGGCCCCGCCCGTACGCCGCCGACGCGACCCACGTCCGGTACGCCATCGGCCTGGGCCGCACCCCGCCCGACGCGGCCCGGCTGGCGGAGATCGGCGGGGAACTGCTGCGCGGCCTGCCCGGGGCCCGACTCACCCGGGCGGGGCGGCCGGCGGACGCAACCGTGGCCGTAACCATGCCACTCAGGCGATCATGAAGCTCCTCACGGGGAGTGCGCGTTCGACGACCCGGACATCGCCGACCCAGCCGCGCATCAACTGGTCGAGCCTGCCCCCGTACTCGTAGGCGCCGAGCAGCCAGGGCAGTCCCGCGGTGGCGAGACCGGTGGCGCGGGTGGCCGGGTTCCGGGCGACGACGCACCCGTCGATGTACATCGTCGTGTGCTTCGTGTCGTTGACGACGGCCACGTGCCACCACCGCTCCCGCAGCAGTTCATGGCTCCAGTTGGTGACGCCTCCCGGCTGGTTCAGCGGCGCCGCCGCCCACTGGAGTCCAGGGCCGTCGGATACGGAGAGGGTGGCGACGGGCTCCTCCAGGTCGCCGGAGGTCTTGCCCGCCGCCGCGAGCGTGCCCCGGCGGCCGAGCACGCCGCCCCAGGCATTGCGTCCGGCGTCCCAGTCGGCGGGCAGGCGGAGGAACGCCTCGATGGTGTAACCGGACCTGAAGGTCATGGTGTTGAGCGGTGCGTCGTTCTCCGTACGCAGGTACGCGCCCCGGAGCGGTGACTTCGAGCCGTCGAAGTAGAGGCTGCCGTGGCCGGGCTGGTCGGGGTGGTGGCCGCTGGACCAGCGCAGCGCGTCGGGCGCACTGCCGGGGACGGCTTCGCGCACCAGGTCGTTGCGGTGCCCCGACAGGTCGGGGACGCGCAGCGCGGCTGCGGCGGCGGAGCCGTCCGGGTGCGAGGGGGAGTCGAAGCGCCAGTAGGCGATGGTGCCTGGTATCAGCATCCGCTCGGCCGGACGGGGGCCGCGCACAGCCACGGGCGCAAAACCCGAGAACCGCTTCTCGAAGTCGATGGGAACGGCGAACCGGTCCTGCGGTCCGGTCAGCTCGACCTCACCGCGCTCCAGTTCGTTGAGGGTCCCGCCCGCGCGGCCGAGGATCCACGGGGAGATCGTCTCCACATCGATGGTGTTCCTGGCCAGGTCGAAGCGGTAGAGGCGGATCATCGCGCTGCCGCCGTAGTACCGGTTCTGGTAGTTGGTGATGTGCAGATGGACATCGTTGCCCGCCGCGTTCTTGCGGGTGGTGCGCCCGGCGGGCCAGTAGTGCCCGTTGAGGGTGAGGAAGATCTGGTCGTTCCCGGCGATCAGCTCGTCCCACAGGTGCTTTCCGTGGCCGGAGAACTCGGCCTCGTCGCCGTCGGCGTTCGCGTACACCAGCTCGTGGGTGGTGAGGATGACCGGGGTGTGCGGATGCTGGGCGATGACCTTCTTCGCCCAGGCGAGGCCGGCCGCCGACGGCCTCCAGTCCAGCGCCAGCACCAGCCACTCGCGCCCGGCGGCGCGGAACAGGTGGTACGTGTTGTACCCGTCCGCGGTCGCGCCCCCGAACGTCGGCAGGCGCCGCATCCGCTGCGGACCGAAGGTGTCCAGGTACGGAGTACGGCCGCGCTGGTCGTCGGTCGACGACTTGATGTCGTGGTTGCCCGCGACGACGCTGTAACCGACCCGTCGCCGGTCGAGCAGCTCGAACGCCTTGCCGATCGCGCCGCACTCGGCCGCCTGACCGCTCTCGGTGAGGTCGCCCAGGTGGGAGAGGAAGACGATGTTCTCGTCGCGTCCGTGGTCGAGGACGTAACGCAACGACGCCTCGACCGGCGCCTTGTCGATGCTCGCCCCGTCGAAGAGGTACTGGGTGTCCGGCATGACGACGAACGTGAACCTGGGGCTCTCGAAGTCGGGCCGCCAGGCGGCCGTCGCGGCAGCGGGGGAGCCCTGCGAGGACCGGGCGACAGCGGGGTCGGCGGACACGAGCCCGGTGGCCGCGGCGGCGGCCCCGGTCAGTGCGGTGGCCCGCAGGAACGTACGACGGCTGGAACCGGGCAGGAGCGGACCGTCGGGCTGATGGAGCGGGCTGCACATGGATGTCTCCGCGGAGGACGAGCGTCGGGCTGATGCCCCGCAAGCTAAGTGCGCGCGAGGGACGAACCGGTCCTCACAGGCGTCACTCGGACGAAGACTCCATGAACTGCGTCCCGCGGGCCCCGCAGCAGCCGCCCCGAACGCCCGCGCCCGTGCCCGTGCCCGTGCCCCACCGACGGTCCTGTGCGCGGTACGCGACCGGCCCGACCCGCACCCCGCCCGACGCGGCCGACGGACGGAGATCGGCGGAGATCGGCGGCGAACCGCCGCCCGGTCCGACACACCGAGCACCCGTGAGACGCCCCGTCCCGGCCCGGGCGCACTGGACATCGACGACGGACAACAGATAGAACTCCTGTTCGTCGCCTCGGGCACAGCAGTGGTCACGGCACTGCCCCCACGCACCCTCGCCTCACCCGCCCCACCGCTCCCCCACCGGCCCGTCGACCGACCGACGTCGAGGGCCTCGGCCCACCGGGGCTTTCACCACCAGGGAACGGGACTTATGAGCAGTACAGCGACACCGCCGCCCGAGGACAGCGCCTCGCCCTCCGACGAGGAGTGGGCGGAGTTCCTGCGGCAGGCGGAGAGCGGAACCGGGCGGGAGAAGGCGCCCAAGGAACCCTCCGCGCGGGCCCGCATGGTGGCCGCCCGCCTGCGGGAGCTGGACGAGGAGGCCGCCTCCCGGTCCCGCGGGCGGAGACTGCCGTGGCGGAAGAAGCCCCCGGTGACGGGCTCCTGGCAGCCGGAGGGCTGGCGTACCGGACCCGAGTGGCAGAAGCGGGGCGCCGCGCGGAAGTCGAACGGCTTCGTGTCGTTCCTGATCCTCGCTCTCGTGGTGGCCCTGGCCCTGGTCGCGATACGACCGAGCCTGCTGACGGACCATCTGCCGTGGCGGGATCCCGAAGCCGCCGCGCCCCCTCTGACCCCGCTGCCGCCGGAGACCGCCCGGCCGACGTCGCCGCCCGCCGACGATCCGGCGCCCGACCGCCCCACGCTCGCCGAACCGTTCCGGGGCTCGCCCGCACTCCGCTGGGCCGATGGCGCGGACGGCATCGTGGTGCCCCCGGCGAAGGCGGTCGGCGGGATGAGCGAGCAGCAGGTGGCACACGCCCTGGCCACGATGAAGAAGCTCCTGGTGAAGGGGAGCCTCGCCCCGGCCACCCTGCGCGGGGAATCGCCCGAGGTGGCGCTCGACCTGCTCGACCCCCGCCAGAAGGACGTCCAGGACAAGTACCGTAAGGCGCTGAAGCACCCCACCGAGGACGACGACCCGCTGGCGCTGTTCACACGCTTCGACCCCCGGGAGGTCCGGCTCGTGGGCGACGTGGTCAAGACCCGGGGCCGGATGACCTTCGAGGCGGGCGAACCCGGCTCGGTCGAGGTGCACGCCGACTACACCTTCGTCTACCCCGTACGCAAGGTGTCGTCGGACTCGCCGCAGCTCGAACGCTCGCTGATGCGCAGGGAGTTGACGATGGTGCTGTACGACCCCACGCGCTACCGGGCGACGGCGGGCAAGCCGGTCCTGACAAAACTCGACTACCAGCTCTACAACTCCGCCTGCGACGTGCACGACGGCTACGTGCACCCGCAGTTCCCCGACGGCACCCCCGCCCCGGACGCCACCGGCCCGACATCGGACCCGTACGACCGCGGCACCCCCCTGTCCGCCGACACCGACAAGAAGGAATGCGGCACGGTCACCCGCACCTGACCGGGGGCCGCGTTTTGGCCCAAGCCTCCGGATCCGGGTACCTCATCCGTAGAATCCGGGCACTGTGCGGCGAGTTCGGCCCCCTGCGCCTCGACAACCGCGTGGCGGACCCGGGCGCGGGCGCGCCCCTGCTCCGGCATCAACCCGGGGCGGGGGCGAGGGTACGTGCAGGGTCAGCGCCCGGCGGCATACGACACGAAGCCCGCCCACGCATCCTCACCGAAGACAAGCTGCGGCCCCGGCACGTTCTTCGAGTCGCGGACGCGCACCGCACAGGACGCAGTCGCCACCTCGACGCAGTCGTTCCCGTCCCCACTGCTGCTGTAGCTGCTCTTGAACCACGCCGACTCGGAGCCGTTCCCGACAAGGGTCTTCCGGATCATGTCTCCCCCAGCAGTTTTTCGATGAAGGCCAGCGATTCCCGTGGCGCCAGAGCCTGGGCCCGGATCATCCCATAGCGCATCTCAAGGATCCTGATCTGCTTGGGGTCAGAGACCGGACGACCACTGAACGCCCCCTCGGAACGCCCCACCGCAGTGCCGTCGGGGAACTTCAACACCTCGATCAGTCCGCCCGTTCCAGGGTGTTCCTCACACAGGGTCGGCAACACCTGGATCGCCACATTCCGCAACCGCCCCATGTCCAGGAGGTGTTCAAGCTGCCGACGCCACACCGTTCTGCCGCCGACCGGGCGGCGGAGCGTCGCTTCTTCCTGTACGAAACTGAGCACGGGGAGGGAAACACGGTCAAAGATCGAGCGCCGGGCCATACGAGCGGCCACCACACGCTCCAACTCGTCAACGGTGTAAGCGGGAAGCCATGAGGCGAACAGAGCCCGCATGTGCTCCTCGGTCTGCAAGAGTCCGTTGATGTTGTGGTGGTGATAGGCCTCCAGCTCAACCGCCTTCGCCTCCAGCTTCGCCAAGCCTCGGATCTTCTTCGGATACCTGGCCTCCGCCACGTCCTGCTTCATCGCGACGAGTTTTCCGCCCGCCCCCAGCACCTCATCCGCTCGGTCCAGGAACTCCGGCCGGGGGATGCGGCGGCCGCCCTCCACCTTGTAGACGAGGTCCTCCCCGTACCCGATGGCGGTCCCGAACTCGCCGGCCCGCAGCCCCGCCGCCTCCCGCCATGCCTTGACCTGGCGGCCCACCGCCGCGACCACGGCCGCGCTCGAATCGTCGTCGGGATCGATGTCCCAGCCCGGCTCGTCCGCCCCGGTGTCCCCGCGTTCCGTACCGGCCTCATCCACGCTCATCCGTGCCCCACTTCCGACGCGCTTACCGTTCTTGACCCAACCCCTGGTGCCCCCGGCACGTCACTCCGGACGGCCGGGACAACACTGGACACGCCTTGGACACCTCCATACGTATGGGGCTCATCGTTCTTGACGGTACGCACGCCCGGCCCCGCCGAGAGACGTGACCCAAGAAATCACCGAACCGAATATTCCGCTCCCACTCGGGAGTTCAGCGTTCTTCTCCCTCCACCCGTCGAGGCACCAGGCTCGCCCGTCCCTCGCAAGACGTTCTGGGCCGACATCGGCCTCTTAACGCGACCGCTCCACCGGGTCGCGGAAACCCACGACCCGGTGAGCCACGTCTCCGCGCTCCACGACGCATAAGGCTTTAAAGAACCTGGGGAAAACACCCTCCCCACCCAAACCCGACCCCGCCCCACGCTCGTCACTCACGCGAGTGACACAGGGCAACTGGGCTGGATTTCACGTGGGTTGGTCGGCTTATGCTCGCCGCGACAACCCCAGACATGCGACGGCCCCCGACGAGATTCGCAGTCTCAACCGGGGGCCTGACCACCGAGGAAGAAGAGAGCTTCCTGATGGATACCCCGCAGGTTACCGTGCCCCCGTGCGCCCCGTCCCCCGTACCCGGAAGTGACACATCGTCGCCCGGCGTCATCCACATCAACTTCCGGCATGCCGCGGGCTTCACCGTCATCGGCAACCACCTCGCCCAGCACCGCGGCCTCTCCCTCACCGCGATCGGGCTCGCCGCCCACATCCAGTCGCTCCCCGCCGGAACCAGGATCGGCATCAAGCGCCTCGCCGAACGCTTCCCCGAGAGCGAGACCCGCATCGCCGCCGCCCTGCGCGAGCTCGAAGCCCACGGCTACCTCCACCGCAGCCGCGTACGCCTCACCGACGGCCGCATCGTCACCCGCACCGTCTCGTACAACCAGCCCGGCGCCACCGCCCACCCCATCACGACCCCTCGGCCCCGGACCGCTCCCGGCAAGCCGGCCCCACGGCCCGCGCCCACACCCCCACCGGCACCCGCGCCCGCGCCCGCATCGCCCACACCCGCACCCGCACCGCACCCCGTCCCGGCCCTCGCAGCACCCCCGGCGCCCGCATCTCAGCCGCAACCCACCCCCGCCGCGCGCACCACACCGCCTCCGCCGCTCCCTCAGCCGCAGGAGTTCACGCCGGAGCTTCAGCGCGCGGCCACCGCGCTCCTCGCCGACCTCCGCCGCCACGCCCCCGGGCTCACCCTCTCCGAAAGCGATATCGCCGCCCTCGCCTCCGGCGTCGCCACCTGGCTCGAACGCGACGCCCACCCCGACGCGATCCGCCACGCCCTCACCACCGACCTCCCCAACCCCCTGAAGCCCCCGGCCAGGCTCCTCCGCCACCGGATCACCACACTCCTGCCACCCCCACTCCCCGGCACCGCAGACCTCACCCCGCCTCGCCGCAAGGTCGTCGTCATCCCGCTCCAGAACTGCGACACCTGCGACCGCGCCTTCCGCGCCCCCACCCCCGGACACTGCCGCGCCTGCCGCACCGAACAGGCAGCCCCACACAGAGCGGCCTGACGACCACCGGCCGCTCTGACCTCAGCGACAAACGCTGACGCCGCGCTGCGGCACCGCTCTCAGCCGAGCGGTCGGCCCTGCGTGTCCAGGATCGACCGCCACCGCTCCCGCACCGGATCGGCCCACGCGGCCTCCGTGCCGAGCGAAGCGCCCCGGGCTGTCATCGACGACGCCGCCCTCCCCCGGTACGCGCACAGTGCGGGCCGTTGCGCGTTCCTCACCTGGGTTCGTCGCTTCCGGAGGCGGAGCGCTCGCTGGTCTCAGCCGGTGACTTACCGGGTTCTACGGGCTGACCAGTGAAAATGGTCAAATGCCACACTCCCTTGTCCCTGAGGTTCCCCCGCCGTGCGGGGGTGGCTGACCGGCCCTGAGGGACATCTCCGCAGAGCCCGAACCTGGCCGCTCGGTGCCCCCGGGCCCCGCCCGTGCCCCGTCCGGTGGCGCGGACCAGGCAACCCTCCCCCGTCGATCTCCGTCTATCCTCCCGCGGCAGCGGCCATTCCCCCGCTGACACCCGCACGGATCGGTACGCAGCGCTGGGCGCCCCACTGCCCGCTGCGGGGTGAGTGGACGGAGCACGGTGTGACGGATCGACCTGCGTTGCGCACATCTCGTACGGGACTGTCGCGGCGCCACCTGCTGACGGCCGCCGGTGCGATGAGCCTGACCACCCTCGCCGCCTGCATCGCGCCCGCATCGCCCCGTCGCCGCAGCCCCACCGCCGACCCGCTGCCCGGCCTGCCGATCAGCACCCCGCACCCGCCCCTGATGATGCAGGTCCTCGCCCACCCGGACGACGACCTGTACTTCATGAACCCGGACGCCCAGCAGGCTCTCGACGCCGGGACACCACTGGTCTGCGTCTATCTGACCGCGGGCGAGGCCACCGGCGTCAACCGCGTCCCCGGCCGGCCGCTGCCCGCCCCCGACAGGGGGGCGTACTCCTCCTCACGTCACCAGGGGCTCCGCCAGGCGTACGCGACACTGCTCGGCCTCGGCAGGTTCACCCAGTGGCAGAAGTCCGTCATCGATCTCCATGGCAACCATCGCGCCGAGATCAACCGCCTCGGAAACGGCAGCCACAGGGTCGAGCTGATCTTCATCAACACCACCATGCACACCTCGTACGGGCGCCTCGGGCTGCCCAGCCTCTGGCAGGACCGGCGGCTCGTCCTGCCCACCGTCGTAGCCGACGACTCTCCGCTCCAGAAGGCCGGTTCGTACACCTACGACGGGCTCGTCGACGTCCTGGACGGGCTGTTCGACCGCTATCGGCCGAGCATCGTGCACACCCTGGACCCGGACCCCGACATCCAGCACAGCAGCGAGGCCGAGCGGCGCCGGGACAGCGAGCAGAAGGGCTACTCCGACCACCCCGACCACACCGCCGCCGCACTCTTCACCTGGACGGCGCTGATCCGGTGGGTGGCCCGGACCACCGCCATGGGCGGCGGCGTGCCGAGTTTCGCCACCACGGCGTTCCGCGGCTACTACAACCGGCACTGGCCCAAGAATCTGCCGCCCGACGTGCTGGCCGAGAAGGCGTCGCACCTGGTGCCGTACGGGGGCTCGGCCGACTGGCAGTGCGGCAACCCGGCGGGCTGCGGGGACTACAGCGTGGGCGGCAACCGACCGTTGACCAACCGGAAGGGCTGGGTACGGGCCACCCACTACCGCTACCCGGGCCCGCGGCCCGTCGTCGCCACCGACCAGGAAGGCCGGCTCGTCGCGTACGGGGTGCTGGGGCTGCGGGCGGTGCGCTGGCGCGAGAGCGCGCCGGGCAGCGGGGTGTGGAACGCACCGGACGACCTCGGCGGCGGCCCGCTCGCACCGATCCTGGGCGGCGCACGCCTGCCGGACGGGCGACAGCTGCTCTTCGGGCTGCGGTTCGCGGCGCTCAGCGGACACGGCGGGGACAACGAACGCGAGATCGTCGTGCTGGAACAGCAGTCCCCCGGCGGTGACTTCCGTGCCTGGCAGGGGCTGGGGAACCCGGTGCCGGACCACGACGGCGGGCGCCGGATCGGCGTCCCGGTCGCGGTCACCGCCCCCGACGGGCGGATCCATCTCTTCGTACGGAACGCGGAGAAGGGTCTCAGCACCCTGGTACGGGGCACGGACGGCCGGTGGAGCGAGTGGCGGAACATGGGCGGCGGCGAGGTCCAGGACGGCCTGAGCACCGTGGTGGACGCCGCCGGCCGGGTCCACGTCTTCGCGGCGGGCCGGTTCGCGGTGCACCACTGGACGCAGGACACCCCCGAGCACCCGGTGACCGCGCACACCCAGATCGGCGAGGTGCCGGTCCCGGGCGACGGCCCGGCCGCGCTGGCGGCCCCGGACGGGACGATCGACCTCTACTACCGCGCGGCGGCGAAGGCCGCGCTGACCACCGTACGGACCGGCGAGGCGGCGGAGGGGTCCGACGTCCACGGACAGGGGCGGCCGGTGGCCGACCGTAAGGGCTTCACCGGCCACGGCCCCGTGACCGCGGCCGGCCCGGCGCACTCCCCCGTCCTGCTCGGCCGCACCGGCAAGGGTCTGGTCCAGCTCCGTACGCCCCGCGGCCTGTCCGTACGGACGCACGGCCCCGTCCCCCTCGACGCCCCGGCCCTGCACCTCGCCCCGGACGGTCGCCCGGCGGTCGCGGCCCTGGGCGTCGACGCCCACCCCTGGCTCTGGCGCCCCTGACCGGCGGCACGGCGAACGCGCGCACACATCGCACCCGGCCGAACCCCACGAAGGGCCCATGCGCGCCGAGGAACCCCGTCGCACCGAAGAAACCCCCCGTACGCACCGAAGGGCCCCGGTCCACCGCATACGCGGCGGGCCGGGGCCCTTCTTGGTGCTCTGTGCGGAGCAACCAGGTCAGACGGTCAAGTACGCAGGTACTTACTTGACGATCTTGGTGACCTGGCCGGCGCCCACGGTCCGGCCACCCTCACGGATGGCGAACTTCAGGCCCTCCTCCATGGCGACCGGCTGGATCAGCTGGACCGACATGACGGTGTTGTCGCCCGGCATGACCATCTCGGTGCCCTCGGGGAGGGTCACGACGCCGGTCACGTCCGTGGTACGGAAGTAGAACTGCGGGCGGTAGTTGTTGAAGAACGGGGTGTGGCGGCCACCCTCGTCCTTCGACAGGATGTAGGCCTGGGCCTCGAACTCGGTGTGCGGCGTGACCGAACCGGGCTTGATGATGACCTGGCCGCGCTCGACGTCCTCGCGCTTGATGCCACGGAGGAGCAGACCGACGTTCTCACCGGCCTGGCCCTCGTCGAGCAGCTTGCGGAACATCTCGATGCCGGTGACCGTGGTGGTGGTCTTCTCCGGACGGATACCGACGATGTCGACGGTCTCGTTGACCTTGAGGACACCACGCTCGATACGGCCGGTGACGACGGTGCCACGACCGGTGATCGTGAAGACGTCCTCGATCGGCATCAGGAACGGCTTGTCGACGTCGCGCTCGGGCTGCGGGATCGCCTCGTCGACGGCCTTCATCAGGTCGAGGACGGACTGGCCCCACTCCTTGTCGCCCTCAAGGGCCTTGAGAGCGGAGACCTTGACGACCGGAACGTCGTCGCCCGGGAACTCGTACTCGGAGAGGAGCTCACGGACCTCGAGCTCGACGAGCTCCAGGATCTCCTCGTCGTCCACCATGTCGGCCTTGTTCAGGGCGACGACGATGTACGGAACGCCGACCTGGCGGGCCAGGAGCACGTGCTCCTTGGTCTGCGGCATCGGGCCGTCGGTGGCGGCGACCACGAGGATGGCGCCGTCCATCTGCGCCGCACCGGTGATCATGTTCTTGATGTAGTCGGCGTGACCCGGGCAGTCGACGTGCGCGTAGTGACGCTGCTCCGTCTGGTACTCGACGTGCGAGATCGAGATGGTGATACCGCGCTGGCGCTCCTCAGGAGCCTTGTCGATCTGGTCGAACGCCGAGGCCTGGTTCAGCTCCGGGTACGCGTCGTGCAGCACCTTGGTAATGGCGGCCGTGAGGGTCGTCTTACCGTGGTCGATGTGACCGATGGTGCCGATGTTGACGTGCGGCTTAGTCCGCTCGAACTTCGCCTTCGCCACTGGGTCCTCCTGTGGAGTGGTTCTGTACGCCTTGCTTCATCGGCGCCAGGGTGATCTTTGCTGGGATGCCGGGGCCGGGGGCATCCGGCACGTCGCTGCTGCTCCGCGCCGGATGCCCCACCAGGCTCCGGTGACAAGCCTAAAGCGTGAGCTCGGGAGAGTTACTCGCCCTTGGCCTTCGCGATGATCTCCTCGGCGACGTTCCGCGGAACCTCGGCGTAGGAGTCGAACTGCATCGAGTAGCTTGCGCGACCCGAGGTCTTGCTGCGGAGGTCTCCGACGTAGCCGAACATCTCCGAAAGGGGCACGAGGCCCTTCACGACGCGAGCGCCGCTGCGCTCCTCCATGGCCTGGATCTGACCACGGCGGGAGTTGATGTCGCCGATGACATCGCCCATGTAGTCCTCGGGCGTGGTGACCTCGACGGCCATCATCGGCTCCAGGAGCACGGGGGACGCCTTGCGCGCGGCCTCCTTGAAGGCCTGCGAACCGGCGATCTTGAAGGCCAGCTCGGAGGAGTCGACCTCGTGGTAGCCACCGTCGAGAAGAATGACGCGGACGCCCGTCATCTCGTAACCGGCCAGGATGCCGAACTGCATGGCTTCCTGCGCACCCGCGTCCACCGAGGGGATGTACTCCTTGGGGATGCGGCCACCGGTGACCTTGTTGACGAACTCGTACGAGGCCTCGCCGCCCTCGATGGGCTCGATCGCGATCTGCACCTTGGCGAACTGACCGGTACCACCGGTCTGCTTCTTGTGGGTGTAGTCGACGCGCTCGACGGCCTTGCGGATCGTCTCGCGGTACGCGACCTGCGGCTTGCCGACGTTCGCCTCGACGCGGAACTCGCGCTTCATGCGGTCGACGAGCACTTCGAGGTGCAGCTCGCCCATACCACCGATGATGGTCTGGCCGGTCTCCTCGTCGGAGTGCACCTGGAAGGACGGGTCCTCTTCGGAGAGGCGCTGGATGGCGACACCCAGCTTCTCCTGGTCGCCCTTGGACTTGGGCTCGATGGCGACCTGGATGACCGGTGCCGGGAAGTCCATGGACTCCAGGATCACCGGCGACTTGTCGTCGCAGAGCGTCTCACCGGTGGTGGTCTGCTTCAGGCCCATGACGGCGATGATGTCGCCGGCGCCCACCGAGTCGATCTCCTCACGCTTGTTGGCGTGCATGCGGTAGATCTTCCCGATGCGCTCCTTCTTGCCCTTGACGGAGTTCAGCACCGAGGTGCCGGATTCCAGGCGGCCCGAGTAGACCCGGACGAAGGTGAGCTTGCCGAGGTGCGGGTCGCTCATGATCTTGAACGCCAGCGCCGCGAGCGGCTCGTCGTCGGACGGCTTGCGCTTGACGACGACCTCGGGGTCCTTGACGTCGTGGCCCTCGATGGCCTCGACGTCCAGGGGGGAGGGCAGGAAGCGCACGACGGCGTCGAGCAGGGGCTGGACGCCCTTGTTCTTGAACGCGGTGCCGCAGAACACCGGGGTGACGGTCGTCTCGCCGTCCTTGCCGGAGTTGATCGTGATGCGACGGATCGCGGCGTAGAGCTGCTCCGCGGTGGGCTCCTGGCCCTCCAGGTACAGCTCCATGGCCTCTTCGTCGTTCTCCGCGACCGACTCGAGGAGCTTGCCGCGCCACTCGTCGGCGGCCTCGGCCAGCTCGGCCGGGATGTCGACGACGTTGTACGCCTCGCCCTTGGTCGCTTCCGCGGGGTAGACGAACGCCTTCATCGTCACGAGGTCGACGACACCCGTGAAGTCGGCCTCGGCACCGATCGGCAGCTGCATCACGATCGGGGTCGCGCCGAGGCGGTCCGTGATCATGCCGACGCAGCGCAGGAAGTCGGCGCCGGTGCGGTCGAGCTTGTTGACGAAGCAGATGCGCGGAACGCCGTAGCGGTCCGCCTGACGCCATACGGTCTCGGACTGCGGCTCGACGCCGGCCACACCGTCGAACACGGTGACGGCGCCGTCGAGGACGCGGAGCGAACGCTCCACCTCGACGGTGAAGTCGACGTGGCCCGGGGTGTCGATGATGTTGATGGTGTGGTCAACATCACCGAGCGGCCAGTGGCAGGTCGTCGCGGCGGACGTGATGGTGATGCCGCGCTCCTGCTCCTGCTCCATCCAGTCCATCGTGGCGGAACCCTCGTGGGTCTCGCCGATCTTGTACGAAACGCCGGTGTAGAACAGGATCCGCTCGGTGGTGGTCGTCTTGCCCGCGTCGATGTGGGCCATGATCCCGATGTTGCGGACCTTGGCCAGGTCAAGCGAAGTGGTGGCCATAAGGCTCAGTCTTCTCTCGGTCTCGATGTGGGTAGCGACTACCAGCGGTAGTGCGCGAAGGCCTTGTTGGACTCGGCCATCTTGTGGGTGTCCTCACGCTTCTTGACGGCAGCGCCAAGACCGTTGGACGCGTCGAGCAGCTCGTTCATGAGGCGCTCGGTCATGGTCTTCTCGCGGCGGGCGCGGGAGTAACCCACGAGCCAGCGCAGCGCGAGCGTGGAGGCACGGCCGGGCTTGACCTCGATCGGCACCTGGTAGGTGGCACCACCGACGCGGCGGGACTTGACCTCCAGCGACGGCTTGACGTTCTCGAGCGCGCGCTTCAGCGTGATGACCGGGTCGTTGCCGGTCTTCTCGCGGAGGCCCTCCATGGCGCCGTACACGATCCGCTCAGCGGTGGAACGCTTGCCGTCGAGCAGGATCTTGTTGATCAGCGAGGTGACAAGAGGAGAGTTGTAGACCGGGTCGATGATGACCGGGCGCTTCGGGGCGGGGCCCTTACGAGGCATTCTTACTTCTCCTTCTTGGCGCCGTAGCGGCTGCGGGCCTGCTTGCGGTTCTTGACACCCTGGGTGTCGAGCGAGCCGCGGATGATCTTGTAGCGAACACCCGGCAGGTCCTTCACACGGCCACCACGCACGAGCACGATGGAGTGCTCCTGCAGGTTGTGTCCCTCACCCGGGATGTAGGCCGTGACCTCGATACCGGAGGTCAGACGCACACGCGCGACCTTACGGAGCGCCGAGTTCGGCTTCTTCGGGGTGGTCGTGAACACACGCGTGCAGACGCCGCGGCGCTGGGGCGAACCCTCGAGTGCGGGCGTCTTGTTCTTTTCGACCTTGTCCTGCCGGCCCTTACGGACCAGCTGCTGGATCGTAGGCACTACTTCTCCGGTTTCTGTGTGCCGTTCGTGAAACTAACCTGGAACGTCACCGACCCACGCGGTCGGGTGTGTCGAATCATGCAGGCCACTGCCACAAGGCAGGACGGGCGCAGATTGCGGCGGCCGTAGAGGAACACGCCATGCGGCTGAAGACACGCACACGAGTCCAGGCACACCCCAGGCACAAGGTCTGAGCGTACCTACCTCGTCGACTCCGGTCAAAACAAATGCGTCTCACACCGACACGCCGGACTTGTACGGTTCCCGGCCGACGGGGCCGAGCGGTGCACCGACGGGAGCCGATGGCCGGCCGGAGCCGATTCCCCGACGACCGGAGACCGCGGGACACGGCGGCGCGGTGACGTAGATCCCGCCATTTTCGCGGGAGCACCGGTGCCCCGCCGAAGCGGCGGGGACGGCGCGCCCCGGGGCCATATCGGCCGAAGATCAGCCCTCGGGACCGTACATCTTCAGCCCCGAAAACAAATTCGAGCAGATCAACGGCGTGTTAGTGTGCGAGCCGTTTCCGTAGCGATCCGCAACGCCCAGAGAGGTCACAGGTGCCCCCACCCCACCAGGCGCCCTCCCGTTCGGACGGTGCCGGTCGAGTGCGACCGGCCGACGCTTCCCACACATTCACCGACGCGGGATTCACGGGGCTGCCGGGCCGGGAGACACCGCTCTCGCCGAGATTCGACGAGCCGGCGCTTCCGGCGCGCTGACGCCCGTCCCTTCCGGAACACAGCCGCGACACTCCTCGCGGCCCGCCCCCGCGTGCCCGCTCGGCCGCGAAGGGCCCCTGTCAACAGCGCGGAACTCTCCTCACACACCACTACACCAGGTGCTGACATCCCCACTGACCGCGACTGCCCACGCAAGAGGGACAAGAGGGAACTGAGAGATGACGACACGTCGATCCGATGTCGCTTTACCGCCTCACGGTCCATCCACCGATCGCTCGCCCGCGGCGTCGCCCGAGGGCGATCGGCCGAAACCGCCGGTCGTCATGGCGAGCCACGAGATACGCGCCTCCGGCAGGAGACCGGACCTCGAAGACCCGATCGTGATCGTGGGGCTGGGATGCCGTGTCGTGGGGGACGGTCCGCGCCCGGATGAGCTGTGGCGGCTTGTGGCCGAGGGCGGGGATGCGACATCGGTCCCACCGGTCGAGCGCAGACGGATCACTGTGGGTGACCGCGCCCCGGAGCCCGGCGAACGCGCCCGATATTACCAGCGGGAAGACACTCCTCCGCACGACGTCGCGGGGTTCGACGCGGAGTTCTTCGGTATCGACGGGGACGGGGCGGCGAGGGCGGATCCGCGGCTGGGGCACCTGCTCGAGACCTCGTGGGAGACCTTCGAGCACGCCGGCATCCTCCCGGAGACGTTGCGCGGCAGCCGGACCGGCGTCTACCTGGGCGCGACGGCCCTGCTCGACGGCCCGCCACCCGAATCCGGCCCCCGGCCGGGGCCGGGCACAGCACCCGACGGCCCCAGTGCCTCCCTCTCCGAACGGATCGCGCGCGCCTTCGGACTGGAGGGGCCGGCCCTGACGGTGGACACGGCCGGAGCGGCGTCGTCGGCCGCCCTTCACCTCGCGGTACGGGCCGTGCGCGACGGTGAGTGCGCACTGGCACTGGCCGGCGGCGTCACCCTCGCCGACGGAGGGGACATCACGTCCGCCACCACGGCCGCGGACGCCTCCGTCGGTGGTCCCGATCCGGTCGCCGATGTCGAACTGGTGCTGGTGGAGCGGCTGTCGCGGGCTCGGGACGCCGGCCACGTGGTGCTCGCCGTGGTGCGCGGCTCGGCGGTCGGCCATGAAGGCGCAGCCCGGAGCCATGCCAGGGGACTTTCTGCCGCCGGCGATCCCGCGGCGCGACGCGTGGCCCATGAGGCCCTCGAATCCGCGGGCCTCACCCCCGCCGATGTGGACCGGGTGACATGGGCCGGCGGCACCGAACCGGTCGGCGAAACGGCGGCCCGGGAACTCTTGGTGGCGGTGCACGGGAACGACCGGCCCGAGGGCCGGCCCTCGCCGCTCGGTCCGGAGCCGGCCGGTGGCGCGGGGGTGATCCGGGCGGTCATGGCCCTTCGACACCGTGCGCCGCTCGGGGGTGCGCATCCGGATGAAGCGCCCCGGCCCGGCGGCGGCCGGCCACGCCGGGTGGGCGTCTCCTCGTCCGGTGTCGGAGGCACGCGTGCCCATCTGATCCTGGAAGAAGCGCCGGGAGCCGCCGCCGGGCGCCCGGACGAAAGCCCCCTCACGCGGACTCCGGTCGTCGGGGAGGCCGCCGGTGCGGACGACGCGGCCGAAACTCTCGTATGGCCGGTGTCCGCCAGGAATCCGGCGGCGCTGCGGGCCCAGGCGGGCCGGCTGCGGACCTTCGTGGCGAGCACCCCCCGGCTCCACGCGTCGGAGGTGGCTCGCTCCCTGGCCACGACACGGACCGCCTTCGCCCAGCGGGGCACGGTGGTGGGTCGCGGACGTACCGAGATGCTGCGCGGACTGGAGGCGCTGGAGCACGGCAGGCAGAGCGCCCAGGTCTTCCGCACCCCGGCCGGCTTCCCGGCGGACGGGGGAAGGGTCGTGTTCGTCTTTCCGGGGCAGGGCGCCCAGTGGCCGGGCATGGCGCGCGGCCTGCTGGCGTCCTCGCCGGTCTTCCGGGAGCAGATGCTGGCGTGCGAACGGGCGCTGGCCCCGTTCGTGGACTGGTCGCTCCTGGACGTGATCAACGGGGCGCCGGACGCACCGCCGCTGGAACGCGCCGATGTCGTCCAGCCCGCGCTCTTCGCGATCATGGTGTCGCTGGCCGGCCTCTGGCGTTCCTGCGGCGTGGAACCGTCCGCCGTCGTGGGCCACAGCCTGGGTGAAGTCGCCGCCGCCGCCGTCACCGGGGCCCTCGACCTTCCGGACGCGGCGCGCGTCGCGGCCCTGTGGAGCCAGGAGCAGCAGACCCTGTACGGCACGGGGGAGATGGTCTCCGTACTGGCTCCCGTCGATGTCGTACGGCAGCGACTGCGGCGCGGTGGCCGCGATCTGGCCGTCGCTGCGATCAACGGTCCCACGTCCGTGATCGTCTCCGGCGCTCCCGGGGACGCGGAGGCGCTGGTCGAGGAACTGACCGCCGAGGGCATCAAGGCACGCAGGATCGCCGTCGGCCTCGCCGCCCACTCCGCGCACATCGATGCCATCACCGGGCGGATGCGCGAGAAGCTGGCGCCCATCCGGCCGCGGGCGACGGACACACCTTTCTACGCGTCGACGACAGGGGCCCGCCTGGAGCCGGATGCCCTCCTCGACGCCGACTACTGGTGCCGGAGCCTCCGCGGCACCGTCCGGTTCCAGGACGCCACCGCCGCCGCCCTGGCCGATGGCCACCGTGTCTTCCTCGAACTGAGCCCTCACCCGGTCCTCACCGCAGCGGTGGGCGAGACCGCCGAGCTGGCGTCCGTCGAGGCGGTGGCGGTCGGTTCGCTGCGCAGGGAACCCACAGAAGCGGCCCCGGCCCCGGTGCCGGACGACGCCGCCGACCGGCGGCAGATCCTGACCGTCGCGGCCCGACTCCACACCCTCGGTGCGCCGGTCGACTGGGCCGTACTTCTTCCGGGCGCCGCCCGGGTCGGGCTGCCCACCTACCCCTTCCAGCGCACGGCGTCCGGGACGGTGCGCAGTGACGGCGCGGTCGCAGGGCCGGACGCGATCGGCCATGCGCTGCTGAACGAGATGAGCCGGCGTCCCGAAGGCCAGGGGTGGGTGGCGCGCGGAACGGTGAGCCTGCGCGCGCAGCCGTGGCTGGCAGAGCACGCCGTCGACGGGATCGCCCTGCTCTCCCCCACCGCCCTGGCGGACATGCTGATCGCTGTCGGCGACCGGGTGGGCAGCAGCCGTGTGGCACGGCTTACGGTCCACACCCCGCTGGTGGTCCGCCCTCACTCCGTACTCGACCTCCAGATCACCGTGGAGGACGCCGGGCGGGGGGACTGGTCGGCGACCGTCCACACGCGCGCGCCGGCGGGGCCGCGCGGCGCCGAATGGACCCGGCACGCCGAAGCGCTCCTCACCGCGGAGACCGGGCAGGAGTCCGTGCCGGCCCCGTTGGACGTCTGGCCGCCGCGGAACGCGGTCGCGCTCGACGTGAGCGGTGTGTATCCGGAACTCTCCGACCGCGGTCACGCCGTCGGCCCGGCGTCCCGGAGCCTGGTCGCCGCATGGCGTTCCGGGCAGGACCTCTTCGCCGAGGTCCGGCTGGGCCGGGGGCTGGACACGGCGGGATTCGGTGCGCACCCCGCGCTGCTCGACGGCGCCCTGCACGCCCTAGCCCTGCTTGACGGCGGGAGCCGGCGGTGCGCGCTGCCCTTCTCCTTCTCCGGTATGAGCCTGCACGCCACCGGTGCCGCCACCGCACGGGTGCGGCTGTCCCCCGCCGGCCCCGGGGCCGCGGCGGACGGCGGTGTCTCGGTGCTGGTCACCGACGTGCTGGGCGAGCCGGTTCTGACCGTCGACTCCGTGACCAGACGCCCGGCGGCACCCGTCGGGCAGGACGACTCCCGGCCCTCGGAATCGTCCTCCCGGTCCGGCGGGGCGACCGCGGACAGCGTGCCGGTGGCCGCCCGCTCGCGCCGGGTGGCGGCAGCGGCCACCGACACCGCGTCGCTGGCCCGCCGTCTGGCGGACCTCGGCGGCGGGAAGGACGGCCGGGAGCTGATCGACCGGGTGCGGGACGTCCTGGCCGGTCACCCCGGGGTGGCCCATGTCGTGGTGGCGGTACGGGAGGCCGGCGACTGGGAGAAGCAGCTGATCGCCTATGTGGCTCCGGCAGGGGAGGCGGATCTGCCCGGTGATCTCCACGAGATCCTGCGGCGAGAGCTCCCCGCCCCTCTGGTGCCGTCGGCGGTGGAGACCATCGACGCCGCTTCGCGTACTGCTCGCGAGGAGGTTCTCGGCGGGCTGTTCGCCGAGGTGCTGGGCCTGCCCGAGGTGGGCCGGGACGACCCGTTCCTCGATCTGGGCGGGCATTCGCTGCTGGCCACCCGGCTGACCAGCAGGGTCCGTTCCGTGTTCGGTATCGAACTGCCGGAACGGGCCATGTTCGAGGCACCCACGGTGGCGAAGATCGCCCGGCTTCTGGAGAACGGTGTCCGGGCCCGCCCGGGGCTGACGGTGATGGAGCGGCCGGAGACGGTCCCCCTCTCGTTCAGCCAGGAGGGGCTGTGGTTCCTGCACCAGTTGAACGGGCCGTCCGCGACCTACAACATGCCGCTGGTGCTGACCCTCGACGGCCGGCTCGATCCGGCGGTGCTCGAAGAGGCGCTGAACGACGTGGTGGGGCGGCACGAATCGCTGCGGACGGTGTTCCGCGACGTCGACGGCCGTCCCCACCAGCGGATCCTGGACGCGGGGTCGGTGCGGGTGCCGTGGGAGGTCCGTCCGGCGACCCGGGACACCCTGACCGGCTCGATCGACGCGGCGGCGCGGTACGCCTTCGACCTCGCCGGCGAACTCCCGCTGCGTGCCTCGTTGTTCGAGGTGAGTGACGACGCATGGGCGCTGCTCGTCCTCATCCATCATTCGGCCGGTGACGGCTGGTCCTTCCATCCGTTCGCGCGCGACCTGGCCACGGCGTACACGGCGCGGGTGGCGGGAACGGAGCCGGCCTGGCCCGGCCTTCCCGTCCAGTACGCGGACTACACCCTGTGGCAGCGGCGGTTGCTCGGGGACACGGGCCGGCCCGGGGGCGTCCTCGCCCGGGACATCGAGTACTGGCAGAAGCGCCTGTCGGGGCTGCCGGAGTGCCTCGACCTGCCGCTGGACCGGCCCCGCCCGGCGGTCGCCTCGCACGAGGGGGACATCGTGCGGTTCGAGCTGGATGCCGACCTGCACCGGCGGCTCACCGAGCTGGCACGTTCGCTGGACGCGACGCTCTACATGGTGCTGCAGGCCGCGATGGCGGCGCTGCTCACCCGCTTGGGGGCGGGCACCGACATCCCGCTGGGGTCGCCCGTCGCGGGGCGCCGGGACGAGGCGTTGGACGGCCTGGTCGGTTTCTTCGTCAACACACTGGTGCTGCGCACCGACACCTCCGGCGATCCGTCGTTCGCCGCTCTGGTGACCCGGGTGCGGGAGGCGAGTCTGGAGGCGTACACCCATCAGGACGCGCCGTTCGACCTCCTGGTGGAGCGGCTCAATCCGCAGCGGTCCACCGCGCACCATCCCCTGTTCCAAGTGGCGCTCGTGCTGCAGAACTCCCCCGAGGCGGTCTTCGACGTGCCGGGGCTGCGGGCCCGCTTCGAGCTGGCCGGCACCGGCACGTCCCGGTACGACCTGTGGTTCTCCCTGACCGAGAGACAAGGGAGGGAGGGACGGCCCGAGGGGGTCTCCGCCATGGCGGAGTACGCGTCGCAGTTGTTCGACCGGTCCTCCGTCGAGGAGTTGCTCGCGCGATGGATCCGGCTGCTGCGCGCGGTGGTCGCGGATCCCGGGGAGCCGATCGGGGGCATCGACCTGCTGGCACGGGGAGAGCGCGAGCGCCTGCTGGCCGCCTCCGGGCCGGAGGACCTCGCCCGCGACGGGACCACGCTGGTCGACCTGTTCGAGGGGCATGCGCGAAACCGGCCGGACGCGGTCGCCGTGGTGTCCGGTACCTCGCGGCTGACCTACGGGGAGTTGAACGAGCGCGCGGACCGGCTGGCCCGCTGGCTCTCGTCCCGTGGCATCGGGCCGGAGCAGCGGGTCGGGCTCCTGCTGCCCCGGTCGGCGGAACTGATCGCGGCCCTGCTCGGTGTGCTCAAGGCCGGAGCGGCGTACGTGCCGATCGATCCGGCCTATCCGCGGGAGCGCATCGCGTACACCGTCGCGGACGCGACGCCCGCGCTCGTGCTGAGTTCCGCGGACGAAGGCGCACTGGCCGGTGCGGCGGACATCGGGGCCGGAACGGCGGTCTTCGACGTACGGGAGATCCTCGCCGCGCCGGGTGGGCCGGTCACCGGACCGGTGGACGCCGGGACCGCCTCCAAAGCGGCGCCGTTGACGGCGGACCACCCCGCCTATGTGATCTACACCTCGGGGTCCACCGGAGCTCCCAAGGGTGTGGTGATCCCGCATCGCAATGCCGTGCGGCTGCTGCGGAGCACCCAGCAGTGGTTCGGCTTCGGAGCCGATGACGTCTGGACGATGTTCCACTCGGCGGCGTTCGACTTCTCGGTGTGGGAGATCTGGGGCGCGCTCGGCTGGGGAGGCCGGCTGGTGGTGCTGCCGCACGACGTCAGCCGGAACCCGGCGCAGGTGCTGGAGCTGCTGGCGGAGCACGGTGTGACGGTGCTCAACCAGACCCCGTCGGCCTTCTACCAGCTCATGGAGGCCGAGCGCGAGGACCCGGAAGCGGGACGGAAATTGGCGTTGCGCACCATCGTCTTCGGCGGCGAGGCGCTGGATCCCTCCCGGCTGGAGGACTGGTACAGCCGGCATCCGGACGACGCGCCCGCGCTGGTGAACATGTACGGCATCACCGAGACGACCGTGCACGTCAGCCATCTGCGGCTGGATCGTCCTTCCGCGGCCGCGGCCGGAACCACGAGCCCGATCGGGGTGCCCATCCCCGATCTGAGCGCCTACGTCCTGGACAGCCGGCTGAACCCCGTCCCTCCGGGGGTGCCCGGCGAGCTGTACGTGGCCGGGGCCGGGCTGGCGCGGTGCTATCTCGGCAGGCCGGGCCTGACGGCGCAGCGGTTCGTGGCCGACCCGTTCGGGCCGCCCGGTACCCGGATGTACCGCACCGGCGACGTGGTGCGGTGGAACCGGCGTCAGCAGCTCGCGTACGTGGGCCGGTCCGATCAGCAGGTCAAGATCCGCGGATACCGCATCGAGCCCGGCGAGATCGAGGCCGTTCTCGCGCAGTACCCCGATGTCGCGCACGCCGTGGTGATGGCGCGCGAGGACGTACCCGGCGATCAGCGGCTGGTGGCGTACGTGGTGCCGAAGAACGGCCACGCGATCGATCCGTCGGAGGTGCGCGAGCGGCTGCTCTCGCGGATGCCCGGTTACATGGTGCCGGCGGCCGTGGTGCCGATCGACGCGGTGCCGTTGACCCCGAACGGGAAGACGGACCGCCGGGCGCTGCCGGCGCCGGTGTACGCGCCGGTCGGCGGTCGCGGGCCGAGGACGCCCCAGGAGGAGACGCTGTGCCGGCTCTTCGCCGAGTTGCTGGGGGTGGAACGCGTCGGCGTGGAGGACAGCTTCTTCGCGCTGGGTGGTCACTCGCTGCTCGCGACGCGGCTCGTCAGCCGTATCCGGTCCGCACTCCGGGTGAACGTCTCGATCAGGACCGTCTTCGAGGCACCCACGGTCGCCTCCCTCGCGGAGCGGCTGTCGAAGGCGGCCGGGGCCAGGCCGGCGCTCCGGCCGCGCGTGAGGCCGGGAGGCACCGTGTAGCGGTTCGCACCACGCCGATGGGGCGGTACGCGCGGGCCCGGTGCCCACGGTCCGCGCGCCGCCCCATGTTGTGGCGTCGGACAGGGCTCTTGCTGCCGTCCCGGTCATCACCGTCCGCCCCGGCACGCCTCTCGACGGAGATCCCGTCGGCGGAGCGCGGGTCCCCGGGCGGGACGCACGACGGCCGACGGTATTCGTCTGGGGGGAGAAACAGTCATGACGTTGGTCGAACGAGACTCTGAACTCGCGTTCCTGAAGAAGAGCGCCGTGGACGCCGCGCACGGGACCGCATCGGTGGTGCTGATCAGCGGCCCCGTGGCGAGCGGCAAGACGAGCCTGCTGCGCGAACTCTCCGCGTTCGCCGCGGACTCGGGACTGCTCGTCGTCGACATCCAGTGCCCGCAGGGCGGACAGGGGACGCCGCTCGGCGCGCTGTGCCGGCTGTTCCGTACGGCTCCGCTGCCGCCCGAATGGGCGGAGCGGGTCGAGGCAGCGCTTGCGACGGGCCGCTCCGCCGCGCAGAACACGGCCGACGGATCCCGGGACGCGGACGACGTCCCCGTGCATGTCGTGAACGACCTGCACGCGGCGCTGCGCGCGTTGACGGTGACCGCCCCGGTGCTGATCACGGTGGACGATCTCCAGAACGCCGACTCCGCCTCGCTGCGTTTCCTGCCGCCCCTCGTCGACCGCTTGCGTTCGGCCCCCGTCATGCTGGCACTCGGCGAGCGCGAGGGCCCGCACGCGGCGCACCCGCTGTTCCGCGCGGAACTGCTCCGCCAGCCGCATTACCGGCGGGTCGCCATCGATCTTCTGTCCCCGGGCGGCGTACGGCAGATGGTCTCGCATCTGCTGGACGAAGCGAGCGCGCACCGGCTGTCCCCGGTGCTCCATGACGTCAGCGGTGGAAATCCTCTGCTCGTACGGGCGCTGGTGGATGATCACGAGGCCACGCGGAACACCCTCGGACCACGTGCCGTCGACGCCGGCCCGGCGGATGAATCGTTCCTTCAGGCCCTGTTGTGGTGCCTGGAGCGCACCGAGCCGCAGACGCGCGCCGTCGCGCACGCCGTCGCGGTCCTGGACGACGCGGCCACCGTGGAACTGCTGGCGCGTCTGGCCGGTTCCGACACCGAACCGGTCGCGCGGCACGTCCAGACGCTGAACCGGACCGGTCTGCTGGACGGTCTGCGCTTCCGCCATCCGGAAGCCCGCGCGGCGGTGCTCGCGGGACTGCACGAGAAGGATCGCGCCGCTCTGCGACTGGATGCGGCACGTCTGCTCTATTACGCGGGGGAACCGGCCACCAAGGTCGCCGCACATCTCCTGGCCGCCGGCAGTGCCGGCGAACCCTGGGCCCTCAAGGCTCTGGCCGAGGCGGCGAAGGAGGCTGGGTACCGGGGGCAGACACAGGTGAGGGGCCAGTACCTGAAACTGGCGTACGAGGAGTGCCGTGACGAGCGGCACAAGGCCGAGTTACTGGTGAAGCTCGTGGACACCGAGTTCTGGGCGAGCCCTCCGGCCTCGGTCCGGCGCATGCTCCAACTCCTGGAATCTCCTCTCGCCGCACACATGGGCACGCGTCAGGCGTCGTTGATCGCGCGCCACCTGTTCTGGCTCGGGCGGCCGAGGGAGGCGGTGAAGGTGCTCGACTCGCTGGACGTGTCCGCCCTGGCGCACGACGAAAGCGCCTCGCTCGACGTACACACCACGCAGCTCCTGCTCGACGTCTCCTGGCCGTCGCTGGGGACCCGCGCTCTCGCCGTGGAGGACCTCGGCCCCTCCGCTCTGCCTCAGTCGTCGCCCGTGTCCATCGTGTTCCGGTCGACGAAGATCCTGGACTCGGTCCTGCGGGAGGGCCCCCTGGAGTCCTCGATCGAACAGGCCGAGGAAATCCTGCGGAATCCTTGGCAGGACAATTCCCTGCTCGACGCCGTCGCGAACGCACTTATCACGCTGATCTATTCCGACAGGACCGAGACCGCGGCGGAGCACTGCGATCGAATTCTTTCCGAATTAGCGCAGCACAACCTCAGGGGCGGTCAGGCATACTTCACCGCCATCCGTTCCTGGATCGCACTCCGCCAGGGAGACGTTTCCGCCGCCTACCAGAGCGCGCAGGTTTCACTGGCACTCATTCCGCCACATCACTGGGGCATGGCCGTCGGCCTTCCATTGGCGGTCGGAATCTTCGCGGCCACCGCGATGGGAAACTACGCCGAAGCCGAGCGGCTTTCCGCCAGGCCTTTGCCGGACAGCCTGCTCGAATCACGGTTCGGCCTGCATTATCTGCGGGCCCGCGGCCACCTCCACCTCGCCATGAAGCGCCCCACCCTGGCACTCGACGACTTCCTGGTATCCGGCGAGCGCGTCCAGGCGTGGGGCATGGACCTGCCGACCCTGGCCCCGTGGCGGGTCGACGCCGCCGAGGCACATCTCGCGCTGGGCCGGCCGGAGGAAGCCGGCGCCCTTCTCGCCGAACAGCTTGACCGGCTCGGTCAGGCGCCCTCCCGAGTCCACGGCATGGCGCTGCGCCTCCTGGCCGAGGCCGACGGGCCCGAACGGCGCGTGTCGCTGCTCACCCGGGCCGTGGACATGCTGCGCGCGTGCGGCGACCGCTACGAGCTGGCCCGGGCGCTGGCCGATCTCCAGCAGACGCGGCAAAAGCGCCCGTCCTCGCCCCAGGCACCGGTACGCGGCGGCGGGATCGAAACACTCACCAAGGCCGAAACCCGGGTCGCCGAACTCGCCGCCCAGGGCCGCACCAATCGCGAGATAGCGCGTCGGCTCCAGGTGACCCCCAGCACCGTGGAGCAGCACCTGACGAGGGTATTCAGGAAACTCAACCTCACAGACCGCAACCAACTGGCCGCCCCATTCGCGGCCTGAACACCCACAAACACCCGCCTGCGTGATTCCAGTCACATCAGGGAATGGGTGGGCAGCCCCACGCATTCACACCCCCTATCCCTCCCCACCCCCCTGGTCCGATGGAACCGACGAAATAGGGGGATGCCCCAGGGGGGCCAGTAGGGGATTCCGTCGACAGAACACGCGTTTTAGAGTGACGCAGTAATTCCTGGTCACTGGTCTTCCTCTCGGGGGTGTCGCGCGTGTCTTTGAACGCTGCCAATTTCGACGACCGTCGGCAGCCCGACTCGCTGTCCCTCACCGCGGCGCAGGAAGGCGTGTGGTTCGCCCAGCAAGTCGACGGCCCGGACAATCCCCTCTACAACGTGGGCGATCGGGTGGAGATCCGGGGAAAGCTGGACCTCACACGCTTCGAGGCGGCGGTGCGGCACACCGTTTCGTCGGTGGAAGCGCTGGCGGTCCGTCTGGTTCCCGAGGAGAGCGGCCCGCTGCAGGCCGTCGGGGAACCCACCGGCTGGAGCATGCCGCTGATCGACCTCAGCGGCGAGCAGGACCCGTCCGCCGCGGCCGAGGCGTGGCTGCGGGACGAGACCGCCCGGCCCTTCGACCTGGCGGGCCCCCGGCTGTTCCGGTTCACCTTGCTGCGGCTGGCGGACGACGTACACCTCTGGTGTCACCTCTACCATCACATCGCGCTGGACGGATTCAGCTTCGCTCTCATGCTCCGCCTGGTCTCGGAGAACTACGCGGCTTCGGGCGGCGCGGCACCCGAGGGGGCACCGGTCCCCCTGCCCCTGCGCCCGCTGGTCGACGCGGACGCCGCGTACCGGGACTCCGCGGAGCACGCGCGGGACCGGGAGTTCTGGACGGGGTACTTCGCGGACGGCTACGCGCCCACGGTCCTCGCCCGCCGGGCCGCGCCGGTGTCGCCCGCCTTCCTGCGCCACAGCACGGTGCTGCCCGCCCGCCTCGCCGACCGGCTGACCGCCGTCGCCGAGGAGCTCGGCACCTCCTGGACCCGGCTGCTCATCGCGGCGTTCGGCGCCCATCTGGCGCGTCTGACCGGGCGCGGGGACGCGCTGCTCACCCTTCCCGTCCACGGAAGGCGCGACGAGGTCAGCCGCGCCACACCGGGCATGCTCACCAACATGGTGCCGGTCCGGGTGACGGCACGGCCCGGTACGACCTTCCCGGAACTGGTCGGCCGTACCGCTCAGGACGTCCAGGAGGTGCTGCGTCACCAGCGCTACCGGAGTGAGGAACTGCGCCGCGACCTCGGACTGTCCAGTACCGGCATGCGGTTCTTCGGTCCCCTGCTCAACATCCAGGAGTTCGCCGACGAACCACGGGTCGGAGACCTCCCCGCCGTCGTCCGCAATCTGTCCAACGGCCCGGTCGAGGACCTCAGCGTCAATGTCTTCCGGTACCCCGGCGAGTTGCGCCTGGACATCGACGCGAACCCGGCCTCGTACAGCAGGGCCGAACTGGCCGGCCACTCCCGCCGCTTCATCACCCATCTCGAAGCGCTCCTGGCTCTGGCCCCGGACGAACCGATCGGCCGGATCGACCTGGTGACGGCGCGGGAGCGCGACCAGGTCCTGCGCGACTGGAACGACACCGCGCTCGATGTGCCGGAAGGGTCGGTCCCGGAGCGGGTCGCGGACCGTGCCGCCGCCGGCCCGGAGGCCATCGCGCTGGTCGCCGGCGGCACCACCCTCACCTACCAGGAGCTGGACAGCGCCGCCAACCGGCTGGCGCACGTCCTCGTCGCCCGGGGCGCCGGGCCCGGCCGGCTCGTCGCGCTCGCGCTGCCGCGCACCGCGGAGATGGTGACCACACTGCTCGCCGTCCTCAAGACCGGTGCGGCATATCTGCCGCTCGACCCGGAGTTCCCCACCCGGCGCATCGAACAGATGCTGACGGACGCCGACCCCGCGCTCCTGGTGACCACGGGAGCGACAGCCGCCGCGCTGCCCGAGCGGGCCGACCCTCTGCTTCTGGACGACGCCGACGTCCGTGCCGAGCTCGCCGCCGCGCCGGACACGGCGCCCCGGCCCGGCCCGCTCCCGCCGGCCCTGCCCGCCTACGTGCTCTACACCTCGGGTTCGACCGGCCGTCCCAAGGGGGTGGTGGTCTCCCGTGCCAACCTGGCCAACTTCCTGGCGGCCATGGCCGAGCGGATTCCCCTCACCCCGCAGGACCGGATGCTGGCCGTCACCACCGTCGGCTTCGACATCTGCGCGCTGGAGATCTTCCTCCCGTTGCTGGCCGGAGCACGGCTGGTCCTCGCGTCGGCCGACGAGGTCAGGCAGCCGACCGAACTGGCGGCCGCGCTGGCGCGGTCCGCCGCCACGGTGATGCAGGCCACGCCCACACTCTGGCGGGAACTGGTGACGCAGGCCCCTCGCAGCGTCGACGGGCTGCGGGTGCTGGTCGGCGGCGAGGCCCTGGAGGCGGAGCTGGCGGCCACGCTGGCCGGATCCGCGAAGAGCGTGCTCAATCTCTACGGCCCCACGGAAACCACGATCTGGTCGGCGGCGGCGGAGATACCGGCCGGAACGGACGCGCCCGTGACGATCGGCGGGCCGATCGGCAACACCCGGCTGTACGTCCTGGACGGTGGGCTGCGACCGACCCCCGTCGGCACGATCGGTGAGTTGTACATCGCCGGGCGGGGCATCGCCTCCCACTATCTCGGCCGACCGGGACGTACCGCGGAACGGTTCGTCGCCGACCCGTTCCACGGGGCGGGCGAGCGCATGTACCGCACCGGCGACCTGGTGCGCCGACGCGAAGACGGACGACTGGAGTTCTGCGGCCGGGCCGACGGTCAGGTGAAGGTCCGCGGATTCCGTATCGAACTGGGCGAGGTCGAATCCGCCCTGCTCAGGCACCCTTCCGTGGCCTCCGCCGCGGCCACGGTCGTGCGGGAGGCGGACGGGGCCGGGCGGCTGGTGGCGTACGTGGTCGCGGCCGGGACCGAGGACGGCGCCGCCGTCGACGCGGTCGAGCTGCGGCGGCACACGGCCAAGCTGGTGCCGGACTACATGGTGCCGACCACCATCGTGCCGCTGGACGCGCTGCCGCTGGCGGCCAACGGCAAGGTCGACCGCCGGGCACTGCCCGCTCCCCAGGCGGCCGCCGTGATCAGCGGCCGGGGGGCGCGGACCCCGCAGGAGGAGATCCTGTGCGGCCTGTTCGCGGAACTCCTCGACCTTCCCGCGGTCGGAATCGATGACGACTTCTTCGAACTCGGCGGCCACTCGCTGCTGGTCACCCGGCTGATCCGACGGACCAAGGAAACCCTCGGCAGCGACCTGAGCTTCCAGAGCGTGGTCAAATACCCCACCGTCGCGGAGCTGACACAGAGCCTCGGCATCGACACCAGCGACGAGGCGTTCGAGGTGATGCTCCAACTGCGCACCCGGGGCAACCAGTCACCGCTGTTCTGCGTGCACCCGATCGGCGGGCCGAGCTGGATCTATTCCGGCCTGATGAAGCACATCGACAGTGACCATCCGATCTACGGTCTGCAGCCGCGCGGCCTGGCCCGGCCGGAGAAACTGCCGTCGAGCATGGCGGAGATGGCCGCCGACTACCTGGAGCAGATACGCGCCGTCCAGCCCCGCGGCCCCTACCGCCTGCTGGGCTGGTCCTTCGGCGCCGTCGCGGCCCACGAGATGGCCGTACAGCTCCAGGAGCGCGGTGAGGAGGTCTCGCTGCTGAGTCTGATGGGCGAGTACCCCGCGGACACGGAGGACCACAAGATCCCCACCGCCCAGGAGTTCTTCGCGGCCGCCGTGCAGACAGCCGGCTACGACATGGCCGAGCTGGAGGGCAGGACCCTGGACGCCGCCTGGGTCGCCAAGGTGCTGCGTGAGGGGAACAGCCCGTACGCGCTCTTCGGCGAGTACAACCTGCTGGCCCTGATCGACATCTACAAGAACAACATCGTGCTCCTGCGCGAGCACCGGCCGCGGCCCTACCGGGGCAGCGTCCAGTACTTCCGGCCCGCGCTGGCGAGCCACGGCGAGCCCATGCCCGAGGACCACCGCGACGACATCTGGCCGCAGCACCTGACCGGCGAGCTGACCGTCCACCACGTCAACGCCCAGCACGAGCACATGTCGATGCCCGGCCCCCTGGGCGAGGTCGGCGTGGCGGTGGACCGGGCGCTGGATGCCCTGCGGACGAGCGGTGCGGCATGAGCGCGCCCGAGGAGATCCCGCTGTCGCCCGCCCAGCGGCGGATCTGGTTCATGGAGAAGCTGGAAGGCCCGAGCCCGACCTACCACATCCCGCTGGCCTTCCGGCTGAGCGGCGAACTCGACGCGGGCGCGTTGCGGACGGCCCTGGCCGATGTGGTCGAACGCCACGAGAGCCTCCGGACCGTGTTCCCGGAGGACGACGGCACGCCGCGTCAGCACGTGCTGCCGCCCGCCGCCTCGGCCGACGTCGGCTTCGAGGTCCGGGCCTCCGGTTCCGCATGGGCGCGGGAAGCGGTCGCCGCGGCCGGCCGGACCTTCGATCTCGGCGTGGACCTGCCGATCCGGGCCACTCTGTTCGAACTGGGCCCCTGCGAACGGGTGCTGCTCGTCCTCGTCCACCACATCGCGGCGGACGGCTGGTCGCTGGCGCCGCTGCTCCAGGACCTGTCGTCGGCGTACGCGGCCCGGTGCGCGGGGGCGCCGCCGTCATGGCCGGAGTTGCCGGTGCAGTACGCCGACTACACGCTGTGGCAGCAGGAGCTGCTGGGCGCCGACGACGATCCGGAGAGCCTGGCAGCCCTGCAGCTCGGCCACTGGACCAAGGCTCTCGACGGGCTGCCGGACCAGCTCGAGCTGCCCACCGACCGGCCGCGGCCCGCGGTCTCCAGCCACCGCGGCGACATGCTGAGGTTCACGGTCGGCCCGGAACTGCACCGCGCCGCCTCCCGGTTGGCGCAGCAGCACGGCGCGACGCTGTTCATGGTGTTCCACGCCGGGCTGGCCGCCCTGCTGTCGCGGCTCGGCGGGGGTACCGACATCCCCGTCGGTACCGCCGTGGCCGGCCGGACCGACGAGGCGCTGGACGACCTGGTGGGCCTGTTCGTCAACACCCTGGTCCTGCGGGCGGACACCTCGGGCAATCCCACGTTCACGGAACTGCTGCGCCAGGTCAGGTCGACCGACCTGGCCGCCTACGAGAACCAGGACGTGCCGTTCGAACGGCTGGTGGAGACGCTCGGTCCGGAGCGATCACTGTCCCGGCAGCCGTTGGCGCAGGTTCTGTTCACCGTGCAGAACGTGCCGGAATCCGTACTGGACCTGCCCGGGGTGACCGTGGCGGAGGAACCGGTGACGGTCGGCGCGGCCAAGTTCGACCTGTCCCTCATGCTGTACGAGCGGCACGACGAACGGGGCGCGCCGGACGGTTTGGACGGCCTCGTCGAGTTCAGCACGGACCTCTTCGAACCGGACACGGTGCGTACGCTCATGGAGCGTTGGGTCCGGCTCCTCGGCGAGGCGGTGGCACATCCCGACCGGCCGGTGGACGAGGCGGCTCTGCTCGGGCCGGAGGAGCACGACCGGATCCTCACCGCCTGGAGCGGCGCCGGAGCGCCGGCGCCGCACGCCTCGGACACACTCGGCCGGCGGTTCTCCGCGCAGGCGGCCCGTACCCCCGACGCGATCGCGGTGTCCGCGGCCGGAGTGCGTCTGACCTACCGGGAACTGGACCGCCGCAGCGACGCCCTGGCCCGCGAACTGGCGGAGCACGGGGTGTCGGCGGAGGTCCCCGTGGCCATGGCCATGGAGCGGTCCGCCGACCTGGTCGTGGCGACGCTGGCGGTCGTCAAGGCCGGCGGCGTGTACGTACCGCTGCACGCGACGTATCCGATCGAGCGGAAACGGTCGGTCCTCCGTGACTGCGGCGCGGTCCTCGTCCTCACCGACGAGGCGTCCCACCGGGAGGCGGCCGGGCTCGGCCTGCGCTGCATCACGGTCGGCGGTGCAGCGTCTTCGCCCGCAGCGGATCCGGACGCCCTGGAGGACGTCCCGCCCGGCCCGCGCGGAGACGTCCTGCCGGACCAGCTCGCCTTCGTCATGTACACCTCCGGCTCCACGGGAGCGCCCAAGGGCGTCGCGGTGACCCACCGCGCGGTCCTGGAGCTGGCGCTCGACCACCGGTGGCAGGACGGCACCCAGGAACGGGTCCTGCTGCGCTCGCCGCACGCCTTC
Source organism: Streptomyces sp. NPDC002476 (assembly GCF_042889785.1). NCBI lineage: Bacteria > Bacillati > Actinomycetota > Actinomycetes > Kitasatosporales > Streptomycetaceae > Streptomyces > Streptomyces sp. NPDC002476. Next base: position 157,424 of record NZ_JBIARH010000012.1, read on the forward strand.
GACGCGGCCACCTACGAGCTGTGGGTGCCGCTGCTCGGCGGCGGCCAGGTCGTGGTGGCTCCCGCGGGCGAGCTGGACGTGGCCGAACTCGAAAGGGTGATCACCGAGGAGCGTGTGACCTCGGTCTTCCTGACCACTGCCCTGTTCAACCTGATGGTGGACGAGTGCCCGGCGTGCTTCGGCGGGGTGCGCACCGTACTGACCGGCGGCGAGTTCGTCTCCCCCGCCGCGATGCAGAAGGTCCTCGACGGCTGCCCGGACACCGTGGTCGCGCATATGTACGGCCCCACGGAGACGACCACCTTCGCGACCGGCCACTCCATGCGCGCTCCCCACCGGGTGCGCCCGGACACGGTGCCGATCGGCCGCCCGCTGGACGGCACCCGCGCGTACGTGCTGGACGGCGCACTGCGCCCGGTGCCGCCGCAGGTCGCGGGAGAGCTGTACCTGGCGGGAACGGGCCAGGCCCGCGGGTATCTGGCGCTGCCGGGCATGACCGCGGAACGGTTCGTCGCCGACCCGTTCGGCCCGCCGGGCGAGCGCATGTACCGTACCGGCGACCTGGTGCGCTGGGACGCCGACGGGAACATCGAGTTCGTCGGACGCACCGACCACCAGGTCAAGATCCGCGGTTTCCGTATCGAGCTGGGCGAGATCGAGGCCGCCGCCGCCCGCCACCCCGGTGTGGCCCAGACGAAGGTCGTCGTACGCCAGGACCGGCCCGGAACCAAGCAACTCGTCTGCTACGTCGTGCCCACCACGGGCACGGACATCGATCCGGTCGCCGTGCGCGGGCGGCTGGCCGCGGAGCTGCCCGACTACATGGTGCCGGCCGCCTTCGTCACCCTCGACAGGCTGCCGCTCACCCCCAACGGGAAGGTCGACCACCGGGCCCTGCCAGCACCGGAGTTCGACTCTCCCGAGGACGGCCGGGCGCCGCGAACCCGGATGGAAGAGACTCTCTGCACGCTGTTCGCCGAGGTGCTCGGGCTGCCGCGGGCCTGGGCGGACTCCAGCTTCTTCGACCTCGGTGGCGACAGCATCATGTCGATCCAGCTCGTCAGTCGCGCCCGCCGAGCGGGGGTGGTGATCACACCACGAGAAGTGTTCCAGCACCCCACGGTCGCCGCCCTGGCCGCTGTCGCACGCCAGGCGAACCGGGAGGCCGCACCCGACATCCCCGCCGACGACGCCACGGGAGCCGTCCCGCTGACTCCTATCGTGCACTGGCTGCGCGAGGTCGGCGGTCCGGTCGACACCTTCCACCAGTCGATGCTGGTCCAGGTGCCCGCCGATGCCGGAACGGAGTCGCTCGGCGCCGCGCTGCGGACCGTCCTGGACCACCACGCCGTCCTGCGTTCCCGGTTGGCACGCACGGAGCGGGGCTGGAGCTGGACGGTGCCCGCCGATTCCGGCCCCGCGCCGTCGTCCCCGCCGCCGCTGCGGCGTGCCGATGCCCTGGGCCTGGACGACGCGCGGCTCGCCGAGCTGATCGCGTCCGAGCGGGAGCGCGCCCGGACCCGGCTGGACCCGTGGCACGGACCCCTGCTCCAGGCCGTCTGGTTCGACCGGGGGCGGACGCTGCCGGGGAGGCTCCTGCTGCTGATCCACCACTTGGTGGTGGACGGTGTCTCCTGGCGCATTCTGCTGCCCGACCTGGCCGCCGCCTGGCGTGCCGCGGCCACCGGCGCGGCACCGCGGCTCGCTCCCCCCACGATGTCGTTCCGGCGCTGGGCCACGACGCTCGCCGAAAACGCGACAGACGCCCGGCGGCTGGCGGAGCTGCCCTACTGGGAGGGCGTACTCGCGCCTGCGGACCAGCCTCTCGCCGACCGCCCGCTCTCCTGCGAGCTCGACACGTACGGCACCACCCGGCGGCTGACGACGCGGCTGGAGCCCGGAAGGACCGCCCCGCTGCTGACCACCGTGCCGGCGGCCTACTACGGCCGGGTCAACGACGTGCTGCTGACCGCGTTCGTCCTGGCCGTCGCCGAATGGCGGCGCCGCGAGGGCCGCGGCACGGGGAGTCCGGTGCTGTTCGACATGGAGGGGCACGGCCGGGAGCAGATCGGCGAGGCCGTCGACCTGTCCCGCACGGTCGGCTGGTTCACCAGCATGTTCCCCGTCCGGCTCGACCCCGGCGATGTGCGGTGGGACGACTTCGCCGCCGGCGGACCGAGCACGGGAACGGCCATCAAACGGGTCAAGGAGCAACTGCGCGAACTCCCCGACAACGGGATCGGCTTCGGGCAGCTCCGCTACCTCAACCCGTCGACCGGCGCCGTCCTGGCGAAGGCCCGCCGCCCGCAGATCGCCTTCAACTACCTGGGGCGGTTCGATGCGGGCGAGGGCGCGGACTGGGCGCTGGTTCCGCAGCCGGACGCGTTCAGCGGTGGCGAGGACGACGCGCGTCCGATGGCCCACGTGCTGGAGCTGAACGCGGTCACCTTGGACGGTCCCGACGGCGCCCGGCTGACCGCGCACTGGTCCTGGCCCGAGGGGCTGCTGACGGAGAGATCGGTCCAGGAGCTGGCCGGACTGTGGTCGGACGCCCTGACCGCTCTGACGACACATGTCGAACGCAAGGGCGCGGGTGGCCACACCCCGTCGGATCTCACGCTCGTATCACTCAGCCAGGGCGAGATCGACAGCCTCGAAGCCGCTTGGAGGACACGACGATGACGCAGTCGAGGCTGGCGGACGTCCTGCCGCTCACTCCGCTGCAGGAGGGCATGCTCTTCCACGCCCTCTACGACGACGAGCACGCTCCGGACCTCTACAACGTTCAGCTGATCTTCGACCTGGAAGGGGCCCTGGACGCGAACGCCCTGCGTACGGCCCTGAACGGGCTGCTGCGCCGGCACACCAACCTCCGAGCGGCGTTCTGGCACGAGAACGTGCGCCAGCCGGTGCAGGTGATCCCGGACGAGGCCGAAGTGCCCTGGCGGGCCCTCGACCTGACGGACCTGGGCGAGGACGAGCGACGGGCCGCGCTGGACGAGTTGCTGGACGCCGACCACGCACGCCGCTTCGACCTGGCCGACCCGCCACTGATCCGGGCGGCCCTGGTCCGGACGGCACCGGAACGCCACCGATTCGTCCTCACCCATCACCACGCGCTGCTGGACGGCTGGTCACTGCCCCTGCTGATCCAGGAGTTGCTCGCGCTCTACGAGCACCGCGGCGACGACCGCGAGCTGCCCCCGGTCACGCCGTACCGGAACTACCTGTCCTGGCTGGCAGGGCAGGACAGGACCACGGCACTCGAACGGTGGGGGGCCGTGCTCGACGGCGTCGAGGAGCCCACCCTGCTGGCCCCCCGGGCCGACGACCAGCGCCCGGAGGCCCCCGGGCAGGTGCGCTTCGAACTGTCCGAGGAGACCACCGCACGTCTGGGTGAGCAGGCCCGGCGGCACGGCCTGACAGTCAACACGCTGGTGCAGGCGGCCTGGGGAGTGCTGCTGAGCCGTCTCACCGGCCGCGACGACGTGGTCTTCGGCGCCACCGTCTCGGGCCGCCCCGCGGAGCTGCCCGGCGTCGAGTCGATCATCGGGCTCTTCATCAACACGGTTCCCCTGCGGGTCGCGCCGCGCGCCGCGGACAGCCTGGTGGAGCTGTGCGCCCGGATCCAGGACCAGCAGTCCGGCCTGATGGAGTTCCAGCACGTCAGCCTCGCCGAACTGCAGTCGGCCGCGGGCGGTTCCCTGTTCGACACGGTCCTGGTCTTCGAGAACTATCCCCTGGACCGGGCCGACCTCCCCTCCGCGCCGGGGTTGCGCATCACGGGCATCGACAGCCGTGACGCCACCCACTACGCGGTGACGCTCGCCGTCATCCCCGGACCCCGGATGAGCTTCCGGCTCAACCACCGCCCCGAGTTGTTCGGCCGCGAGGAGGCCGAAGTGCTGGCGGCGCGGCTCGTCAGGCTTCTGGACGCGTCGGCCGCGGACCCGTCGCGACCGGTCGGCACCCTCGACATCCTCGACCCGCAGGAACGCGTCCGGCTGCTCGAAGGCCTGAACGACACGGCCCGTCCGGCACCGTGGCAGGCGGATTCGGTGCAGGACGCCTTCGCGGCACAGGTCGCGCGCACCCCGGACGCGATCGCGGTCGGCGCCGAGGGCGAACGGCTCACGTTCGCCGCACTGGACCGCCGCGCGGACCGCTTGGCGCGCCGTCTGGCCGCTCTCGGCGTCGGTGCCGAGACCCCCGTGGCCGTGCTCCAGGAACGCTCGGTCGCCCAGGTCGTCTCGACCCTGGCGGTCCTGAAGGCCGGCGGGACCTACGTACCGCTGCACAGCGCCCTGCCCGCCGACCGCATGGAGTCGGTCCTGCGGGAGACCGGGGCACGGGTCCTGCTGACGGACCGGGCGATGCGGGAGCGGCACGTCCTCACCCACACCGCGCACACCGTCGTCGTGGACGACGTCCCGGAGTCCGGAACGGCCGAGGAGGAAGGCGCCGGGGACGGACCGGGGGCGAACGGCGGTCCTCGGAAGCCGCTGCGGGCCTCCGCCCCCGGACAGCTGGCGTACATCATGTACACCTCGGGCTCGACGGGTGCGCCGAAGGCCATCGGGATCACCCACCAGGACGTGCTGAGCCTGGCATTCGACCGCTGCTGGCGCGCGGGTCCCGACGAGCGGGTCCTGCTCCACTCGCAGTACGCCTTCGACATCTCGACGTACGAACTGTGGGTCCCACTGCTCTCCGGGGGCCGGATCGTGGTCGCGCCCCCCGGCGACCTGGACGTCCACACCTATGTCCGGCTCCTCGCCGACGAACGGATCACCTGCTTCATGGTGACGGCCGGGCTCTTCGGCCTGCTCGCGGAGGAGCGCCCGGAGTGCTTCGCAGGCGTCCGCGAGGTGTGGACCGGCGGCGATCTGGTGTCCACCGTCGCGCTGGAGCGGGTGCGGCATCACTGCCCGGGCACCGCCCTCAGGCATCTGTACGGTCCGACCGAGACGACGCTCGGCGCCACCCATCACGCCGTGGACGGGGGCCGTCCCGTCCAGCCGCCCCTGCCGATCGGCCGGCCTCTGGACCATATGCGTGCCTACGTGCTGAGTTCCGGTCTCCAGCCGGTTCCGGTCGGTGCCGTCGGCGAGCTGTATCTCGCGGGTGCCGGCATGGCACGGGGCTACCTCGGCCGACCGGGTGCCACCGCCGAGCGCTTCACCGCCGACCCGTTCGGTCCGGCGGGGTCACGGATGTACCGCACCGGCGACCTCGCCCGATGGCGGCCCGACGGGGAACTGGAGTTCCTCGGCCGTGCCGACGATCAGGTCAAGATCCGCGGCTTCCGCATCGAGCCCGGGGAGATCGAGGCCGCGCTCGCCCGGTTCTCACAGGTGAGCCGGGCCTCGGTGATCGTCCGGGAAGACCGGCCCGGGGACAGGCGGCTCGTGGCGTACGTCGTGGCCGCCCCGGACGCCCGGCTCGACACCGCGGCGCTGCGCGACGGGCTGACCCGGGTGCTGCCCGGCTACATGGTGCCGTCGGCCTTCGTGGTCCTCGGTGAAATCCCGCTCACGCCCAACGGCAAGGTCGACCGCAGGGCGCTGCCCTCCCCCACCACCGCGAGCACCGGCGGACGCGCGCCGCGCGACTCCGGGGAGGAAGCGCTGTGCGCGGCGTTCGCCGAGGTGCTCGGCCTGCCGGCCGTGAGCATCGACGACGACTTCTTCGACCTGGGCGGGCACTCGTTGCTGGCGACCCGCCTGGTCAGCCGCATCCGGTCCCTCCTCGGCGTCGAACTGACGATCCGCACACTGTTCCGGGCCAGGACCGTCGCCCGGCTCTCCCCCGCGCTCCAGGAGGCGTCCGGGCGGGACGGCCGTCCGCCCCTGGTGCCCGTGCCCAGGCCGGAGCGGATTCCGCTGTCCTTCGCGCAGAGCAGGCTGTGGTTCCTGCACCGCTTGGAGGGGCCGAGCCCCACATACAACATCGTCCGGGGGCTGCGTCTCAGCGGTCCGCTCGACCAGGCGGCTCTCGGCGCCGCGCTCGCCGATGTGGTGGAGCGGCACGAGGTGCTGCGCACGGTGTTCTCCGAGACGGGCGGTGTCGCGAGCCAGCGGGTGCTCGACGCGGCCGTCGCCCGGCCGTCGCTGCGGGTCGTCACGGCCTCGGCGGAGGAGTTCGACACGTCCTTCGCCGCCGCCGCCCGCTACGCCTTCGACCTGAGTACCGAAACGCCCCTGCGCGCGACGCTGTTCGTCCTGGGCCCGGAGGAACACGTACTCCTGCTGCTGCTGCACCACATCGCGGGTGACGGCTGGTCGATGCGTCCGCTCGGTGACGATCTCGCCGAGGCGTACACGGCACGGCTCGCGGACCGCGAACCGTCCTGGTCGCCCCTGCGCGTGCAGTACACGGACTACACGCTGTGGCAGCGCGGGATGCTGGGCTCGGAGACAGATCCGGACAGCGTCGTCTCCCGGCAACTGGACTTCTGGCGCACCGCTCTGGCGGACCTGCCCGAGCAGATCTCGCTGCCCGCGGACCGCGCCCGGCCGAGCGAGGCGAGCTACGCCGGCGACGAGGTGGGCGTGCGGATCCCGCCGGCTCTGCACCGCCGGCTGACCGAACTGGCCAGGAACGCCGAGGCCAGCCTGTTCATGGTGCTGCAGGCGGGGCTGGCCGCGGTGCTGAGCCGGCTGGGCTCGGGCACCGACATCCCCATCGGCAGCCCGATCGCGGGCCGGACCGACGAAGGTCTGGACGACCTCATCGGCTTCTTCGTCAACACCCTGGTCCTGCGTACGGACGTATCGGGCGACCCGACCTTCCGCGAACTGCTCCACCGGGTCAGGGAGACGGACCTGGCGGCCTACGCGAACCAGGACATCCCCTTCGAGCGGCTGGTGGAAGTCCTCAACCCGGAGCGGTCCCTGGCCAGGCAGCCGCTGTTCCAGGTACTGCTGGCGCTGCAGAACGTGCCGCCGGCCGAACGGGAGCCGGCCGGGCTGGAGACCGAAGTGATCTCTGTCGGCGCGGGTGTCGCCAAATTCGACTTCTCCGTCGCCCTGGTGGAGAACCGGGACGCGTCCGGCGAGCCCGCGGGCCTCAGCGGAGTGGTCGAATACAACACCGACATCTTCGACTCCGGCACTGTCGAGACGCTCATGGAGCGTCTCGAACGCCTGCTGCAGGGAGCCGTCACCGCCCCGGACCGCCCCCTCTCGGAGATCGAGCTGCTGGCCCCCGACGAGCACCGCAGGCTGACCTCGGGAGGCGCTGACGCACGGCCGGAGCTCATCGGGTCCACCCTCGTGGACCTGTTCGAGCGGCAGGTCACCCGGACGCCCGACGCGACGGCCCTGGTCTTCGGGGAGAGCGCGCTGACGTACCGGCAGTTGAACGCGCGGGCCAACCGGCTCGCGCACTGGCTGAACCGGCGGGGCGTCGGGCCCGAGTCACTGGTGGCCCTGCGGATGCCGCGCTCGATCGATCTGGTCGTCGGAGTGCTGGGCACCTGGCGGGCCGGGGCCGGCTATGTGCCGGTCGATCCCTCGTACCCGTCGGACCGGATCGACTACATACTGGACGACGCCCGCCCGGCGTGTGTCCTGGAAGCGCTGCCGGACGGTCTCGACCGCTTCCCCGACAGCGCGCCGCACCGCCGGGCCGAGCCCGGCAACGTCGCCTACGCGATCTACACCTCGGGCTCCACCGGCCGTCCCAAGGGCGTCCTGGCCACCCACACCGGTGTGCACAGCCTCGTCACCGCCCAGCGGGAACGCCTGGGGGTCGGGGCCGGAAGCCGCGTGCTCCAGTTCGCCTCCCCGAGCTTCGACGCGGCGTTCTGGGAGATCTGCATGGCTCTGCTCTCCGGTGCCACGCTCGTGCTGGCCCCGGCCGACCGGCTGCTGCCCGGACCGGCCCTCGCCGAACTGGCGCACAGCCACGCCCTGACGCACATCACCCTGCCGCCCTCGGCCCTGGCCGTGCTGCCCGACGACGCCCTCCCGGCGGACACCACTCTGGTCGTCGCGGGCGAGGCGTGCCCTCCCGACCTCGTCGCCCGCTGGTCGGCCGGCCGGCGCATGGTGAACGCCTACGGCCCGACCGAGGCGACCGTCTGCGCGACCATGAGCGCACCGTTGCGAGGGGCTGTCACGCCCTCCATCGGCACCTCCGTCGTCAACGCCGGCGCCTACGTGCTCGACGACCGCCTCCGGCCCGTACCGCCGGGCGTGACGGGCGAGTTGTACCTGACGGGTGCCGGTCTGGCGCGCGGCTATCTCGACCGCCCCGGCCTGACCGGAGAACGGTTCGTGGCCGACCCCTTCGGCCCCGCCGGTACGCGCATGTACCGAACGGGTGACATCGCCCGCCTGCGTGCCGACGGCGACCTCGAATTCCTCGGCCGGGCCGACGACCAGGTCAAGATCAACGGTTTCCGGATCGAACCGGGTGAGATCGAAGCCGTGCTGGCCGCGCATCCCCGGGTGGGACAGGTGGCCGTGATCCCCCGTCCCGACCACCGCGGTGACAACCGGCTGGTCGCCTACGTCGTCCCCGACAGTGCCGCCGGCACCGGCGACCAGGACGGCGAGAAGAGCCGGAAGCAGGTCGGCGACTGGCGGCTGGCCTTCGAGTCGCAGTACGCGGAGCCCGGATCCGACGCGTACGGAGAGGACTTCGCCGGCTGGAACAGCAGCTACGACGGACGGCCCATCCCGCTGGAGGAGATGCGGGAATGGCGTGCCGCCGCGGTGGAGCGCGTCCGGGAGCTGGAGCCGCGCAACGTGCTGGAGATAGGTGCCGGCAGCGGCCTGATCCTTTCCCAGGTGGCCCCGGACTGTGACGCGTACTGGGGCACCGACCTGTCGTCCGCGGCCGTCACCGCGCTGGAGGCCCGGATCGCCGCCCGCCCGGAACTGGCCGGGCGGGTCACCCTGAGCGCCCGGCCCGCGGACGACATGAGCGGGCTGCCGACCGGATTCTTCGACACGATCATCCTGAACTCGGTGGTCCAGTACTTCCCCGACGCCGCCTACCTCGAGAAGGTGCTGGCCCAAGCCGTCGGCCTGCTCGCCCCCGGCGGCTCGGTCTTCCTCGGCGACATCCGCAACCTGCGCCTGCTGCGCGGTCTCCGCGCGGCGGTCGAACTGCACCGCCATGACGGGAGGACCGACACCACCGAGGTCCGCGGCGCGGTCGAGGAGGGTGTCCTGGCCGAGGAGGAGCTCCTCGTCGACCCGGACTTCTTCGCCTCCCTGCCCGCCCGCCTCGACGGACTGGCCTGGGCCGATGTCCGGGTCAAACGCGCCCGTCACCACAACGAACTGTCCCGGCACCGCTACGACGTCGTCCTGCGCAAGACGTCGGCCGGCCCGGCGGAGACCTCCCCGCCGTCCGCCGCGATCGCATCCGCCACCTGGGGCGTCGACATCGCCGGCCTCGACGCGCTGGAGGCGCGGTTGGCTGCGAGCGGACCGGCCCGGCTGCGTGTCACCGGTGTGCCCAACGCCCGCCTCGCCGCCGAGATGGCAGCCCTGGGGCTGCTCGACGCGGGCCGTGCGCCGAACGACGCGCGGAGCGCGCTGTCGACGGCGCCGGACCCGGCCCACTGTCCGGACCCGGAGGAGTTCTGGTCGCTCGGCGAGCGGCTGGGCCTGCGTACCGACATCACCTGGACCGGAGGCGGCACCGAGGGCGAACTCGACGTCGTCTTCACCGGTCCGGCCCGCCCGGCCGGGACCCCGTACACCCTGCTGTACGAGCCGGGCACGACGGGCGGAACCTCGCGGGCCCTCACCAACGACCCGGTCAGCTCGCTGGGCACCGTCTCGCTGACCGCGGCGCTCCGCGCTCATCTGGCGGAACGGCTGCCCGGGTACCTCGTCCCGTCCGCCTTCGTGCTGGTGGACCACTTCCCGGTCACACCGAACGGAAAGATCGACCGGAAGGCGCTGCCCGAGCCGGACTTCGCCGCCCTGCTCACCAGCCGGGCGCCTCGCACCCCCACCGAAGAAGTCCTGTGCGAGCTGTTCGCCGATGTGCTCGGCCTGCCGTCGGTGGGCATCGACGACGGCTTCTTCCAGCTCGGCGGGCACTCCCTGCTGGCGACCCGGCTGCTCAGCCGGATCCGCAGCGCTCTGGGAGCCGAGTTGCAGGTGCGGCACGTCTTCGAGGCGCCCACGCCGGCCGGGCTGTCCCGGCTGGTGGACCGTACGGCGCGCAGCGGACGTCCTGCGCTGACCGCGGGCGAACGCCCCGAGATCCTCCCCCTGTCGTTCGCGCAGCAGCGGCTGTGGTTCCTCGCCCAGTTGGAAGGCCCCAGCGCGGTCTACAACTTCCCGCTGGCCCTGCGGCTCCGCGGCCGGCTGGATCAGTCCGCGCTCCGCGCGGCGGTGGCCGACGTGGTGCACCGTCACGAGAGCCTGCGCACCGTCTTCCCCGAGGACGGCGGGCACGTGCGCCAGGACATCCTGCCGGACGTCGTTCCGGAGTTCGATGTCGTCCCGTGCGTGGAGAGCGAACTGACCGCCCGGCTCACCGCGGTGGTCCGCCACGAGTTCGATCTGACGAGGGAACCGGCGCTGCGGACCACTCTGTTCACCCTGGACGCGACCGACCACGTGCTGGTCCTCGTGCTGCACCACATCGCGGGTGACGGCTGGTCGCTGGCACCGCTCGCCAGGGATCTGGCGACGGCGTACGCGGCGCGACGGGACGGCAGGGAGCCGGGCTGGTCGCCGCTGCCCGTCCAGTACGCGGACTTCGCGCTGTGGCAGCGCGAACTCCTGGGTGACGACCGTGATCCAGCCGGCCTGGCCGCTCGGCAGACCGACCACTGGAAGCGGGTGCTCTCCGGGCTGCCCGACGAGATCCGATTGCCGGCCGACCGGCCGCGCCCGGCCGTCCCCACCCATCTGGGCGGTCGCGTACCGGTGCGCGTGGCGGCCGCTTCGCACGCTCGGCTGGCGACGCTGGCCCGCGAGCGGCAGACCACCATGTTCATGGTCCTGCACGCTGCTCTCGCCGCGCTGCTCACCCGGTTCGGCGCCGGCGAGGACATCGCCATCGGCAGCCCGGTCGCGGGGCGTACGGACGCCGCGCTCGATGACCTCGTCGGCTTCTTCGTCAACACCCTGGTGCTGCGCACCGACACCTCCGGCAACCCTACGTTCCGGGAGTTGCTGGACCGCGTACGAGAGGGCGACCTCGCGGCGTACGCCTCCCAGGAGGTGCCCTTCGAACGTCTGGTGGAAGCGCTCAACCCCGAGCGCTCACTCGCCCGGCAGCCGCTGTTCCAGGTCATGCTCGCCCTGCAGAACACACCGGGCGCCGAACTGAGCCTGCCCGGGCTGACCCTGTCCGTCGAGGAGATCCCGGTGGATCTCGCACGGTTCGACCTGACGCTCCACCTGCACGAGACGCGGGGCGCCGACGGGGAGGCGCGGGGCATCGAGGGAGTCGTCGAGTACAGCGCGGAGCTCTTCGACCGTGCCACCGCGGAGGGTCTCGCGGAGGGCTTCGTACGGCTGCTGGAAGCCGTCGCCGACGATCCCGGCCTGCCGGTCGGCGAGATCGGCCTTCTCGGCCCCGCGCAGCGCACGCTCGTCCTGGACGAGTGGGGCGGCCGGAGACAGTCCGCCCCGGCCGCGTCGACGGCCACGATCGGAGAGCGCTTCGCGGAGCAGGCCGGCCGTACCCCCGACGCGACGGCGCTGACCATGGACGGCGCGCATCTGACCTATCGCGAACTGGACGAGCGGGCGAACCGGCTGGCGCGGCTGCTCATCGACAGGGGTGTCGGTCCGGAGACGGTCGTCGCGCTCCTGCTGCCGCGTTCGGCCCGGACCGTGATCGCGGTGCTGGCGGTGCTCAAGGCGGGCGGCGTCTATCTTCCGCTGGATCCCTCCCACCCCGCGCGGCGACTGGCGTTCGCGATCGAGGACACACGCCCCGTTCTCGCGCTGGCCACGGCAGAGACCGCGTCCGCGCTGCCCGCGGACCTCGAAGTGATCGAACTCGACGAGTCCGGGGAGTCCTACGCGGCCCACCCGGGCCACGGCATCGCGGACGACGAGCGAACCGCGCCGCTGACCCCCGACAACGCCGCGTACATCATCTACACCTCCGGCTCGACCGGGACGCCGAAGGGTGTGGTGGTCTCCCACCGCAATGTCATGCGGCTGTTCTCCGCGGCGGCCGGGACGATGTCCTACGGCCCCTCCGACGTGTGGACGCTCTTCCACTCCTACGCCTTCGACTTCTCCGTATGGGAGTTGTGGGGTCCCCTGCTGCACGGCGGGCGGCTCGTGGTCGTACCGCACGACGTCAGCCGGTCCCCCGAGGAATTCCTGGATCTGCTCGTCGCCGAACGAGTCACCGTACTGAGCCAGACGCCCTCGGCCTTCAACCTGCTGATGGAGGCGGACCGCAGCGCCTCCCGGCAGCAGGGACGCCTCGCCCTGCGCTATGTGGTCTTCGGCGGCGAGGCGCTGGAGCCCCGGCGGCTGGAGGGCTGGTTCGAACGGCACGGTGAGAGCGCCCCCGTCCTGGTCAACATGTACGGAATCACCGAGACGACGGTGCACGTCACCCAGCACGCGCTGAACCGCGCGAGCACCCTGCCGTCCGTGGGCAGCCCCATCGGGCGCGGTCTGGCCGACCTGCGGGTCTACCTGCTCGACAGGACGATGCGGCCGGTGCCCCCGTCCGTGACCGCCGAGATGTACGTGGCGGGCGCGGGCGTGACCCGCGGCTACCTCGGCCGCCCGGGACTGACCGCCGAGCGGTTCGTGGCCGATCCGTACGGAGAGCCCGGCAGCCGGATGTACCGCACCGGGGACCTCGCCAGATGGCGGGCCGACGGAACGCTGGAATACCTGGGCCGCGCCGACCAGCAGGTCAAGGTACGTGGCCACCGCATCGAACTCGGCGAGATCGAAGCGGTACTGGCGGAGCATCCCGACGTGGCGCAGGCCGCGGCGGCCACCCGCGCGGACCGGCACGGGAATCAGCGGCTGACCGCCTATGTCGTGCCCCGGGCAGGTGCACACACGGACCTGACGGCGCTCCGCCGGCTCGTGGCGTCGCGGCTGCCCGACTACATGGTTCCCTCCGCGCTGATGGCGGTGGAACACCTGCCGCTGACACCGAACGGAAAACTCGACCGCGCGGCGCTGCCCGCTCCGGACCTCGACACGCTGACCACCTCGCGCGGACCGGACACGGAGACGGAGACGCTCCTGTGCCAGGTCTTCGCGGAGGTGCTCGGGCTCACGCAGGTCGGCGTGGACGACAGCTTCTTCGAACTCGGCGGCGACAGCATCACCTCCATCCAGCTCGTCGGCACATGCCGGCGAGCGGGCCTGACCCTCAGCGTGCGCGACGTCTTCGAGCACCGGACCATCAGGTCGCTCGCCGAGGCGGTGGCGGCCCGGGCCGCGGATGGTCCCGGCGCCGTCGTCTCCCTGGCGGGTGTGGGCCCGCTGCCCGCGACACCGATCATCCACTGGTTGCGCGAACGCGGCGGCCCAGTGAACCGCTTCAGCCAGTCGGTGGTGCTGCGGGTGCCCGCCGGCCTCCGCGAGGCCGATCTCGCCGGAGCGCTGCAAGCCGTACTGGACCACCACGACGTGCTGCGCACCACGCTGACGTCCGGCGCGGGCGGTGCGTGGACGCTCGACGTACCGGAGCCGGGCTCCACCGCCGCCCGCGAACTCCTGCGCAGGGTGGTCACCGGCGGAGACGACGGACCGGGCGTGCGGTCGGTGGTGGACGAGCACGTCGCCGCCGCGGCCGACCGGCTGGATCCCGGCCGCGGCGTGATGGTCCAGGCCGTCTGGTTCGATGCCGGGGCGGTCCGACCGGGGCGGCTCGCGCTGGTCCTGCACCACTTGGTCGTCGACGCGGTCTCCTGGCGCATTCTGCTCCCCGACCTCGCCATGGCCTGGAAGTCCGTCTCCTCCGGCGCCGCACCCGAACTCGACGCCGTCGGCACCTCGTTCCGGCACTGGGCCGATCTGCTCGACCGGCAGGGGACGAGCGGGGCACGGCGGCGGGAGCTTCCCTTCTGGACCGAGCAGCTCACCGGTCCCGATCCGCTCCTGACCGACCGGCCCGTGGACCCGGAACGCGACACGGAGGCCACCACCCGGCACCTGGCCGCGGAGCTGCCCCCGGAGCTGACCGACCCCCTGCTGACCACCGTCCCCGCGGCGTTTCACGCCGAGGTCAACGACGTCCTGGTCGCATCGCTCACGGTAGCCCTCGCCGAGTGGCGCGCCCGGCGCACCGGCGAGGAGTCCGGCGAGGTGGTCATCGACATGGAGGGCCACGGCCGCGAGGAGGCCGACCACGGCGTGGACCTGGTCCGTACCGTCGGCTGGTTCACCACCCTCCACCCCGTCCGCATCGATGTCGGCCGACTCGACCGGAACGACGAGCGGGAGGGCGGTTCCGCTCTCGACCGAGCGATCATGCGGACCAAGGAACAGCTCCGTGCGGTTCCCGACCGCGGGCTCGGGTTCGGGGTGCTGCGCCACCTCGACCCGGAGGCCGCCGAGACGCTGGCGCGGCTCGCGGCCCCCCAGGTGGGGTTCAACTACCTCGGGCGGTTCGGCTCGGCACCGGCCGACGACGCCGGGAGCGAATGGAACATCTCCGCCGAGGCCGGATCGCTCCGCGGCTTCGCGGACGACCGGCTCCCCGTGGCGCACGGCCTCGAAGTCACCGCACTGGTCCGTGACGAGGCGTCCGGCCCCCGGCTGGTGATGAGTCTGACCTGGGCGGACGGCTTGTTGGCCGAATCCGGGGCGCAGGGACTGCTCGACGGCTGGGTCCAGGTCCTCCAGGCGTTCGCCGAGCACACCCGGCACGCGTACCGGGGCCGGCACACACCCTCCGACCTGACCCTGACCGGACTGTCCCAGGACGACATCGACGCGTTCGAGGACGACCTGGACGAGCTGGACGACTGGGAGGACGCGGAATGAGCACCTCACACGTGGACGACGTCCTGCCGCTGTCGCCGCTGCAGGAAGGACTGCTCTTCCACACGCTGCTCGCCGAGCGGGGTACGGAGATCTACAACGTGCAGCTGGTTCTGGAGCTGCGCCACCGCGTGGAGCCCTCGATCCTGCGCGCGGCAGTGACCGAACTGCTCCACCGGCACCCGAATCTGCGCGGCGGCTTCCGCTACAGCAAGGCCAACCAACCGGTCCAGGTCGTGCCGCGCACAGTCAAGCTGCCCTGGTCGGAGATCGATCTGAGCGACCGGGAGCCGCAGGCGCGCGACGCCGAACTCGGCCGGCTCAAGGACGAGGACCGCGTCCGCCGGTTCACCCCCGCGCGGCCACCCCTGCTGCGCTGCACCCTGGTGCGGCTGGCCGCCGAGCGGTTCCAGCTCGTGGTCACCTACCACCACATGCTCTTCGACGGCTGGTCGGTGCCGCTGGTGGTCCGGGATCTGCTGGCGTTGTACGCCGCACACGCAGACGCGTCAGGACTCCCTCCGGCGGCCCCCTACCGCGATTACCTGAAGTGGCTGGCCCGGACGGACCGGGACGCGGCGGAACGAGCCTGGCGCGAGGCACTGGCGGGGCTGGAGGAGCCCACCCTGATGGCCTCGCCCGACCCCCTGCGCGTTCCCGAACTGCCCGCCACGTTCTCCGTCGAGCTCTCCGAGGAGACCACCGACCGCCTCGTGACGGCCGGCCGGGAGGCCGGACTGACGCTGAACACGGTCGTCCAAGGCGCGTGGGCCGTGCTGCTGGGCCGTCACACGGGGCGCGACGACATCGTGTTCGGATCCATCGTGTCCGGACGTCCTCCCGAAGTCGCCCGCATCGAGGACATGGTGGGCCTGTTCATCAACGCGCTCCCCGTACGGATGCGGCTGCGTCCGGACGAAAAGCTGAGCGACTCCCTCCGGCGCACGCAGAACGAGCAGGGCCGGCTGGCCGAGCACCAGCACCTCCCGCTGGGCGAGTTGCACAGGCTCTCCGGACTGCGCGAGCTCTTCGACACCCTGGTGGTGTTCGAGAGCTACCCGGTGGACCGCTCGGCGCTCGAAGCCCAGGCGGACCGGTCGGGCGCCACCGTCCTGGAGGTGACGGACTCCACGCACTACCCGCTCACGCTCACCGTGATACCCGGCGAGCGCCTGAGACTGGTCATCAGTTGCCGGAGCGATCTGTTCCCGGAGCCGACGGCTCTCGCCCTGCGCCGTCAACTGGGCGACGTCCTGGAGGAGTTCGCGACCGGCCTGCAACGGCCCGCGGCGGCCTACGATCCGCTGCCCCGCGCGGAACGCCACCGTCTGCTGCACAGCTGGAACGACACCGCGCACCCGGTGCCGGACACCGGACTCGTCGAACGCTTCGAGGACCAGGTGGCACGGACACCGGATGCCGAGGCAGTGGTGTTCGAGGGACGGCGGCTCTCCTACGCGGAGTTCGACGCCCGGGTGAACCGTCTGGCACATCTGCTGCGGGAGCAGGGCGCCGGCCCCGGTCGGATCGTCGCGCTGGCGCTGCCCCGGTCGGCCGAGCTCGTGGTCGCGGTCTGGGCCGTGCTCAAGTCGGGTGCCGCCTACCTCCCGCTCGACCCGGACCACCCGGCCGAGCGGCTCGCCCAGATCCTGGCCGAGGCGGACCCCGTCGCGCTGGTGACGCGGTCCGGGGGCGACGCCCGGTTCGGCGGCGACGTACCCCGGGTCGCGGTGGAGACCGCGGAGAGGACGCTCCGCCCCGACGGCACCCCGTGGGACGGGGCACCTTCGCGAGGTGTCCTGCCCGCCCACCCGGCCTATCTGATCTACACCTCGGGCTCCACCGGCACGCCGAAGGGCGTCCTGGTGAGCCATCAGGGGATCACGAACAGGCTGCGCTGGATGCAGGACACCTACCGGCTGCGCGCCGACGACCGGGTGCTCCAGAAGACCCCCGCCGGCTTCGACGTGTCGGTGTGGGAATTCCTGTGGCCCCTCACCGAGGGCGCGACGCTCGTCGTGGCCAGGCCGGACGGCCACCGGGATCCCCGTTACCTGGCCGAGCTGATGCGGACGGAGCGGGTGACGACGGCGCACTTCGTCCCTTCGATGTTGCGGGTCTTCCTCGACGAACCGTCGGCCGCCGGGTGCACCACGCTGCGCAGGGTGATCTGCAGCGGCGAAGCCCTCACCGCCGACCTCGTCAACCGCTTCGCGGCCGTGCTGGACGTGCCGCTGCACAACCTCTACGGCCCCACCGAGGCATCGATCGACGTCACGTCCTGGACCTGTGCCCCGGGCCCCGAGGACCAGGTCGTCCCCATCGGCCACCCGGTGTGGAACACCCGGGCCCATGTACTGGACGCCGCGCTGCGGCCCACACCGGTCGGTGTGACGGGTGAGCTCTACCTGGCGGGTGTTCAGCTCGCCCGCGGCTATCTGAATCGGCCGGACCACACCGCGGAGCGCTTCGTCGCCGATCCCTTCGGCCTCCCGGGCTCCCGGATGTACCGTACGGGCGATCTGGCCCGCCGACGGCAGGACGGCGCCCTGGAGTTCGCCGGCCGGGCCGACGACCAGGTCAAGATCAGGGGCGTACGCGTCGAGCCGGGCGAGATCGGCGCGGTGCTCGCGGCCCATCCCGCGGTGGCGGGCGCGGCCGTCGTGGTCCGCGAGGACCGGCCGGGACATCAGCGGCTGGTGGCCTACGTCGTCCTTGCCGGCGAGGGCGAACCGGACTCGGCCGAACTGCGCGCGCACGCGTCGGCGCACCTGCCCCACGCCATGGTTCCGGCCGTCTTCGTGCCGGTCGAGGCACTGCCTCTGACTCCGAACGGCAAACTCGACCGGCGGGCGCTGCCCCCGCCGCCCGCTCCCGAGGCGGTGCGGGGCCGCGCTCCGCGCTCGCCCCAGGAGGAGATCCTCACCGAACTCTTCGCCGAGGTGCTCGGTCTGCCCGTGGTCGGAGTGGACGACGACTTCTTCGAACTGGGCGGACACTCGCTGCTGGCCGCCCGGCTGGCCGGCCGGATCCGGGAGGTCCTGGGACGGGCCGCGGTCCAGGACCTGTTCCGGGCACCCACCGTGGCACGGCTCGCCGAACGGCTCGGAGTCGAGAGCCCCGCCCCGGACGGCGACACGCTCCTTCCGCTCCGGGCCTCCGGAAAGCGCCCCCCGCTGTTCTGCATGCCTCCCGCGGGTGGCCTGAGCTGGTGCTACGCCGGCCTGCTCAGGCACATCGACGCGGAGCACCCCGTGTACGGCCTCCAGGTGTCCCCGTCGAGCGGCACGGACCCGCTGCCGGCGTCGATGGCACGACTGGCCGAGGACTTCGTGGCCGAGATCCGGAGCGTCCGGCCGAGCGGTCCGTACCACCTGCTGGGCTGGTCCTTCGGGGGTGTCCTCGCGCACGCCGTCGCCACGACGCTGGAGGCCCAGGGGGAAGAGGTCGCGCTACTGGCGGTCCTGGACGCCTATCCGCGGATCGAGGGGGCCGCCGATCACCTGCCCGACGCCGCGGCCGTGTACAACGGCCTGCTGGCGCAACTCGGCCACGACCAGGCGGAACCGGGCAGCCGTCCGATGGACGTCGACCTGGCCAAGGACCTCCTCCGGGAGACCGGGAGCGCCCTGTCCCACCTGGAGCGGAACAGGCTCTCCGGAATGGTGGACGTCTTCCGGAACAATTTCCGCCTCCAGCATGCCGGCCACACCCCCGGTGTCTTCTCCGGCGACCTGCTCTTCTTCTCCGCAGCCCTCGACAAGGTTCCGGGCGGACCCGACGCCCGGGACTGGCAACCACACGTCCGAGGCCGCGTCACCGAGCATCCGATCGCGTGTACGCACGGCTCGATGACTCAGCGCGATCCCCTGGCCGAGATCGGCAGAACCGTTTCCCGGACGCTTCGCCACCTCCACACGCGCCACCGCGGCGCCGACAGAAAGAAGTGAACGATGACCAACCCGTTCGAAGACCCCGAGGGCACCTACTTCGTGCTCGTCAACGAAGAGGGCCAGCACTCGTTGTGGCCGAGCTTCGTCGAGGTGCCGGCCGGCTGGACAGTCGTGCACGGCGCGGACTCCCGCGACGCGTGCGTCGAGTACATCAACACGAACTGGGCCGACATGCGGCCCAAGCACCTGATCGAGTCGATGGCTGAATCCGGGCTCCGATGACCGACCGCGTCCCCGAAATCCTTCTCGCCGACTACCTGTCACTCGTAGACGACAGTTGCGTCGCGATCCTGCCGCACCTGATACGGCTGGCCGCGGAGCTCGACCTCGCGGAAGTCATCGCGGACGGCCCACGCGACGTCGAGGAGATCGCCGCGTCCGTCGGCGCCGACACCGACGCCCTGCACCGCCTCCTGCGCGCCCTGGCCACCGTCGGCATGGTCGAAGAAGCCGACAGCCGCTCGTTCGCGCTGACACCCACCGGCCGGCGACTTCGTGACAGTGCCGAGAACAGCGTGCGCGCGTCGGTGCTCAACACCGACTCGCAGCTCGCCTGGCTGCGGGGCATGGACACGATCCGCACCGGGCGTTCCGTGTTCGACCAGACGCACGGCGGGGAGTTCTTCACGCACAAGAACACCGACGACGCCGCCAATCGGGAGTTCCTGCTCCGGATGCGGGAGCGCACGAACCGTCTCTACTCCCAGTTCGCCGAAAGCTTCGACTGGCGGGACTCCCGTGTCGTCATGGACATCGGCGGGGGAGACGGTTTTCTGCTCGACCGCGTCCTGCACGCGGCGAGCCACCTGAGCGGAATCCTGTTCGACCGGCCGGCAACGATCGAACTGGTCGCCAGGGGCGAGCAACCGTACCGGGCCGGCCGGCCGTTCCGCCTCGAACAGGGTGATTTCTTCAGCTCCCTGCCCGACGGCGCCGACACCCATCTCCTCTGCAGTGTGCTGCACGACTGGGACGATGAGCAGTCCGTGCGGATCCTGCGGAACAGCGCGTCGGCGCTCGCCGACGGCGGACGTCTGCTCATCGTCGAAATGGTCGTACCGGAAGACGGAAGCTGGCACCCGAGCTACTGGAGCGACATCGGAATGATGGTGCTCACCGGCGGCCGCGAACGCACCTCGGACGAATTCGAGTACCTGCTCAAGAAGGCCGACTACTCACTCTCGTCGATCCATCCGATTCCCGGTTCTTATTTCTCGGTGCTGGAAGCGCGGTAGCGGCCGGGACGCCAACCCGAAGGAGAACACATGGCGCAGGAAGAAAAGGCGAGCAATTCCGTGGCCGGTCCCTCGCTGAACCACATCGAGTTGTACGTGCCCGACGCCGCTGCGGCGAGTTCGGAATTCACCGAACACTATGGGTTCCAGCCCCTGGGGGACATCACCGGGAGGAACCGCGACCACCGCTCCCTCGCCCTGAGCCTGGGCCACGGGCTCGACGGCAGCATCCTCGTGCTCACCGAGGGCCGCACCGAGGAGCACCCGGCCACGCGCTATGTACGGGCACACGACTGGGGCGTCGCCGACATCGCGCTGCGCACCCCCGACGCGGCGGGCGCCTACCGCGCGGCGCTGGCGGCCGGGGCGATCGGCCTGCGGGAGCCGCAGGAGCTCTACGGGGCGGTACTCGCCACCATCGCCGGGTTCGGCGATGTCACGCACACCCTCGTCCAGCCGCCCGAAGGCGCGTCCCACCGCTGGCTGCCGGGGTTCGGCGACCTCGCGGAGCCGGTCACGACGCCGACCGGCCTGAACTTCGTGGATCACCTCGCGGTCTGCGTCGACGCCGGGCAGCTGGAGCCCACCGTGCGGTTCTACCAACGTGCGCTGGGCTTCGGCGTGATCTTCCGTGAGCGTGTCGAAGTGGGCTCGCAGGCCATGGAGTCCACGGTGGTGCAGAACTCCGCCCGGGACGTCACCCTCACGATCATCGAACCCGACGTCACCGCCGACCCGGGCCAGATAGACGGATTCCTGGAGCGGCACGGTGGCGCGGGCGTCCAGCACATCGCGTTCGCCACGGACCACATCGTGCGGACGATCTCCGTTCTCGGAGAGCGCGGCGTGGAGTTCCTGAGCACGCCCGATGTCTATTACGACCTGCTGAGCAGGCGTCTGGAGCCCGGCCACCACAGCGTCGAGGAGCTGCGCAAGCTGAATCTGCTGGCGGACGAGGACCACGACGGCCAGCTGTACCAGGTCTTCACCCGGTCCACGCATCCCCGCTCGACCCTCTTCTTCGAGGTGATCGAGCGCATGGGGGCGAAGACCTTCGGCAGCGGCAACATCAAGGCACTGTACGAGGCGGTCGAGGCGGGAGGGGCGATCGCCCAGGTACCGAGGTGAACCGGCCCTCAGAGCGTCCGGCCCTGGGACGCGCCGCGGATTCCGGGGCCGGACGTGCACCCGACGCAAGGAGCGGTGCCCGGCGGCGCCGCGGACAAGACGACGAGCCGGAAGAACGGAGCCCGGTGACAGAACGAGATCCGCTGTCCGCCCCCGATTCCTCCCCCGACGCCTGGTACGACAGCGGCGATGCGCGGCGGGCGGCGCGAGCCGCCCTGCCGGGCGACGTATGGGATTTCCTGACCGGGGGCAGCGGCACGGAACGGACGCTCGCGGACAACCGCACAGCCCTGGACGGCGTTCCCCTGGTCCCGCGGATCATGACGGACGTCACGCGCTGCGACACCGCGACCGAGCTGGCGGGCACATCCACCGACCTGCCGCTGGGGATCGCGCCGATCGCCTACCACCGGCTCTTCCATCCCGAGGGAGAGCCGGCGAGCGCGCGGGCGGCCGAGGCGGCCGGCGCCGTGTTCGTCGCCGGCATGCTGAGCAGCCGCCCGCTGGAGGACATCACCGCCGTCTGCTCCAGAACCTGGCTGCAGCTCTACTGGCTGCGCGACCGGGGGCTCCTCAAGGACCTCGTCGCCCGCGCGGAAGCGGCGGGCTGCCGGGCACTGGTGCTGACGGTGGACGTACCCCGGATGGGGCGGCGGCTGCGGGACATCCGCAATGAGTTCGCCCTCCCGGCCGATGTGGTCGCCGCCAACTTCCCGGCCGCCACGACCAGCACGGCCCGGACCCGTGCTCGTGGCGCTTCGGCCGTGATGGCGCACACGGGTGAGACCTTCGACCCCTCACTGAGCTGGCCGGACGTGGCCTGGCTCCGTGATCTGACCACGCTGCCCATCGTGCTGAAGGGCGTGTTGCACCCCGAGGACGCCAGGCGGGCCACGGAAACGGGCGTGGCGGCCGTCGTCGTCTCCAATCACGGCGGCCGGCAGCTGGACGGCGCGCCGCCCAGCGTCTCGATGCTGCCCGCCGTCCGTGAAGCGGTCGAGGGCCGGGTGCAGATCCTGCTCGACAGCGGGATCCGCAGTGGCACGGACGTGCTCAGGGCGCTGTCCCTGGGCGCCGACGGCGTCCTGGTGGGGCGCCCGGCCATGTGGGGCCTCGCGGCCGGCGGGCAGGGCGGAGCCGAGCGCGTACTCCGCCTGCTGCGGACCGAACTCGAAGACGCCATGGCGCTGGCGGGCTGCCCGTGCGTGAGCGACGCGCAACGGATCGGGAGCGACTCCTGGAACACGCGGATAAGAGGTCGCGCGCATAGGTGGGGCGGAGGAAGGAGCGGGGCGAGGGGCAAGCCCGGCAAGGCGGAGGAGGGAGGTGACGCGGAGCGTCGTCGACCGACGACAACGCCGCCGGGCGCCGCCCATCGCCACGCGACGCCGACCCACCCTATGCGCGCGACCTCTAAGCCCGCGGCCGAACAGTGGAAGGAGCGGTCAGCCATGGCCGTCACCCGGGATCTGACCGCGACGTCGCTGTTCGCGGCAGATCTGCACGCGTCACTCGCCAGCCCGACGCTGGCGTCCATGAACTTCCTCAACGAAGTGGCGATCCGGTTTCCGGACGCGATCTCCTTCGCGGCGGGGCGACCGTACGAGGGCCACTTCGACGTCTCTTCCCTGCACGAATACCTGGACGCGTTCTGCGGCTATCTGAGCGGGAAGCTCGGCCACAGCGACGAGGAGATCACCCGCCTGCTCTTCCAGTACGGTCGCACCAAGGGCATCGTGCACGAGCTGATCGCCAAGAATCTCCTCGTCGACGAGAACATCCGGGCCGATCCGGAGTCCGTCGTCGTCACGGTCGGCTGCCAGGAGGCGATGTTCCTCGTGCTCCGGGCGCTTCGCCGGAACGCGCAGGACGTGCTGCTCGCGGTCTCCCCCACCTACGTCGGCATCACAGGCGCCGCGGAGCTGGTGGACATGCCTGTCGTGCCCGTGGCAGGCGAAGCGGGCGGCCTCGACCTCGACGACCTGGTGGAATCCGTGGCCCGGGCCCGGAGCGCGGGTCTGAACCCGCGAGCCCTCTACATCGTGCCGGACTTCTCCAACCCGGCCGGCGAGTCCCTGGATCTTCCCTCACGTCACCGCCTGCTGGAGATCGCCGGGGAGCTGGACATCCTCCTGCTGGAGGACAATCCGTACGGCTTGTTCGGCGATGACGGTGATCGATTGCCGACGCTGAAATCTCTGGACCGCGGACGCCGAGTGGTCTATCTCGGCTCCTTCGCCAAGACCGGGCTCCCGGGAGCGAGAGTCGGCTACGCCGTGGCGGACCAGCCCGTGGTCGACGCAGCCGGGGGCACCGGGCTCCTCGCGGACGAGCTGTCGAAGCTCAAGAGCATGCTCACGCTCAACACGTCCCCGGTGGCGCAGGCGGTCATCGGCGGCAAGCTGGTCCAGCACGACTTCAGTCTGGTCCGTGCCAACGCCCGGGAGGCGGAGCTCTACCGCGGCAACCGGCGTCGGCTCCTCGCCGGCCTGGCCCGCCGCTTCCCGCTCCACCGCGACCCCGGCGCCACGGTCACCTGGAACACCCCGGCCGGCGGCTTCTTCCTCGTGGTCACCGTCCCGTTCGAGGCGAGCGACGCACGCCTGGAGGAGTCGGCCGAACGGTACGGAGTGTTGTGGACGCCTATGCACCACTTCTACACGGGAACAGCCGGCGGGACCCACCAGCTCCGGCTGTCCTGCAGCCTTCTCACGCCCGGACTCATCGAGGAGGGACTCGACCGGCTGGCAGCCTTCGTCGACGACCACCTCTGACCACGACGGAAACGCCGGAGGGCGGCCATCCCATGTGAGATGGCCGCCCTCCGTTCGCTCACGCCTTACTGGTTGTACGGACCGTAGTCGTAGTCCTCCAGCGGAACGGCCTGGCCGGAGCCCGTGCCGAACGGCGAGTAGTCGATGTCGTCGTAGCCGACGGCCGAGTACATCGCGGCCTTGGCCTCCTCGGTCGGCTCGACCCGGATGTTGCGGTAGCGGGACAGGCCCGTACCGGCCGGGATGAGCTTACCGATGATGACGTTCTCCTTGAGGCCGATGAGACTGTCGGACTTGGCGTTGATCGCCGCGTCCGTCAGGACTCGGGTCGTCTCCTGGAAGGAGGCGGCCGACAGCCAGGACTCCGTCGCCAGCGAGGCCTTGGTGATACCCATCAGCTGCGGACGGCCGGAGGCGGGGTGACCGCCCTCGGTGACCACACGACGGTTCTCGGTCTCGAACTTCGAGCGCTCGACGAGCTCGCCCGGCAGCAGCTCCGCGTCGCCGGACTCGATGATCGTCACGCGGCGCAGCATCTGCCGGATGATGATCTCGATGTGCTTGTCGTGGATCGACACACCCTGCGAGTTGTAGACCTTCTGGACCTCGCCGACCAGGTGGACCTGGACCGCGCGCTGGCCGAGGATGCGGAGCACGTCGTGCGGGTTGGTGGCACCCACGGTGAGCTTCTGGCCCACCTCGACGTGGTCGCCCTCGCCCACCAGGAGACGGGCACGCTTCGAGATCGGGTAGGCCGTCTCGTCGCTGCCGTCGTCCGGGGTGACGACGATCTTCTTGGTCTTCTCGGTCTCCTCGATGCGGACGCGGCCGGCCGCCTCCGAGATCGGGGCGACACCCTTGGGCGTACGGGCCTCGAAGAGCTCGACGACACGCGGCAGACCCTGGGTGATGTCGTCACCGGCCACACCACCGGTGTGGAAGGTACGCATCGTCAGCTGGGTACCGGGCTCACCGATGGACTGGGCGGCGATGATGCCGACCGCCTCGCCGATGTCGACCAGCTTGCCGGTGGCGAGCGAGCGTCCGTAGCAGAAGGCACAGGTGCCGACCGCGGACTCGCAGGTCAGGACCGAGCGGGTCTTGACCGTCTCGACGCCGGCGGCGACCAGCGCGTCGATCAGGACGTCACCGAGGTCGACGTTGGCCGGCGCGATCACCTTGCCGTCGACGACGACGTCCTCGGCGAGCATCCGGGCGTAGACCGAGGTCTCGACGTCCTCCGCCTTGCGGAGCACACCGTCGGCGCCCTTCTCGGCGATCCGCAGCTTCAGGCCGCGGTCGGTGCCGCAGTCCTCCTCGCGGATGATCACGTCCTGCGAGACGTCCACCAGACGACGGGTCAGGTAACCCGAGTCGGCGGTACGCAGGGCGGTGTCCGCCAGGCCCTTACGGGCACCGTGCGTGGCGATGAAGTACTCCAGCACGGACAGGCCCTCGCGGAAGGACGCCTTGATCGGCCGCGGGATCGTCTCGTTCTTCGCGTTCGACACCAGACCACGCATACCGGCGATCTGCCGCATCTGCATCATGTTCCCTCGGGCACCCGAGTTCACCATCATGAAGATGGGGTTGGTCTTGGGGAAGTTTTCGGTCATGGCCTCGGAGACCTCGTTGGTCGCCTTGGTCCAGATCGCGATGAGTTCCTGCGTGCGCTCGTCCTTGGTGATCAGACCGCGCTCGTACTGCTTCTGGACCTTGTCGTCCTGCGCCTCGTAGCCGGCGACGATCGCCTTCTTCGCCTCGGGCACGATGACGTCGGAGATGGC
Source organism: Streptomyces sp. NPDC002476 (assembly GCF_042889785.1). Taxonomy (NCBI): domain Bacteria; kingdom Bacillati; phylum Actinomycetota; class Actinomycetes; order Kitasatosporales; family Streptomycetaceae; genus Streptomyces; species Streptomyces sp. NPDC002476. Next base: position 183,255 of record NZ_JBIARH010000012.1, read on the forward strand.
CACGGTGACACCGGAACGGGTCGCCCAGTAGAAGCCCGCCGCCTTCAGGTTGTCGAGCGTCGCCGCCACGATGACCTTGGGGTAGCGCTCGGCGAGGTCGTTGACGATCTCGGAGAGCTGCTTCTTGCCGACCGAGTAGTCGACGAACGGGTAGTCCTCGGGCAGCAGCTCGTTGAAGAGCGCGCGGCCCAGGGTCGTCCGCAGCCGGAAGGAGTCGCCCAGCTGGAACGCCCGCTCCCCGACGCCGTCGTCCCCTTCCTCGGCGACCGGCGGCACCCAGCCGCGCGGCGGGATGGTGCCCACCGGGAAGCGGATGTCGACCTTCGCCTGGAGCGACAGCTCGCGGGCGTCGAAGGCCATGATCGCCTCGGCCGTGGAGCCGAAGGAACGGCCCTGTCCGATGACGTTGCGCTCCTCCTCGTCCGTGGTGAGGAAGAACAGGCCCAGCACCATGTCCTGGGTCGGCATGGTGACGGGACGGCCGTCGGCCGGCTTGAGGATGTTGTTCGAGGACAGCATCAGGATGCGGGCCTCGGCCTGCGCCTCCGCGGAGAGCGGCAGGTGGACGGCCATCTGGTCACCGTCGAAGTCCGCGTTGAACGCGGTGCAGACGAGCGGGTGGATCTGGATGGCCTTGCCCTCGACCAGCTGCGGCTCGAAGGCCTGGATGCCGAGGCGGTGCAGCGTGGGCGCACGGTTCAGCAGCACCGGGTGCTCGGCGATGACCTCTTCGAGGACGTCGTACACCACGGTGCGACCGCGCTCGACCATGCGCTTGGCCGACTTGATGTTCTGCGCGTGGTTCAGGTCGACCAGGCGCTTCATCACGAACGGCTTGAAGAGCTCCAGCGCCATGGCCTTCGGCAGACCGCACTGGTGCAGCTTCAGCTGCGGGCCGACGACGATCACGGAACGCGCCGAGTAGTCGACACGCTTGCCGAGGAGGTTCTGGCGGAAGCGGCCCTGCTTGCCCTTCAGCATGTCGCTGAGGGACTTCAGCGGGCGGTTGCCGGGGCCCGTCACCGGGCGGCCGCGACGACCGTTGTCGAAGAGGGCGTCAACGGCCTCCTGAAGCATGCGCTTCTCGTTGTTGACGATGATCTCCGGGGCACCGAGGTCCAGGAGCCGCTTCAGACGGTTGTTGCGGTTGATCACACGGCGGTACAGGTCGTTCAGGTCGGAGGTCGCGAAGCGGCCACCGTCCAGCTGCACCATCGGACGCAGGTCCGGCGGGATGACCGGCACGCAGTCGAGCACCATGCCCTTGGGCTTGTTGCTGGTCTGCAGGAACGCGGAGACGACCTTGAGGCGCTTGAGCGCGCGGGTCTTCTTCTGGCCCTTGCCGGTGCGGATGATCTCGCGGAGCTTCTCGGCCTCCTCCTCCAGGTCGAAGGACTCCAGCCGCTTCTGCAGGGCGGCGGCGCCCATGCAGCCGTCGAAGTACGTGCCGAAGCGGTCACGCAGCTCGCGGTAGAGCAGCTCGTCGCCCTCCAGGTCCTGGACCTTGAGGTTCTTGAAGCGGTTCCACACCTCGTCGAGGCGGTCGATCTCGCGCTGCGCGCGGTCGCGCAGCTGCTTCATCTCACGCTCGGCGCCCTCGCGCACCTTGCGGCGCACGTCGGCCTTGGCGCCCTCGGCCTCCAGCTCGGCCAGGTCGGTCTCGAGCTTCTTGGCGCGGGCCTCCAGGTCGGCGTCGCGGCGGTTCTCGATCTGCTGGCGCTCGACGGAGACGTGCGCCTCCAGCGAGGGCAGGTCGCGGGTACGCCGCTCATCGTCCACGTACGTGATCATGTACGCGGCGAAGTAGATGACCTTCTCCAGGTCCTTCGGCGCCAGGTCGAGCAGGTAGCCCAGGCGCGACGGGACGCCCTTGAAGTACCAGATGTGGGTGACGGGAGCGGCGAGCTCGATGTGGCCCATGCGCTCACGGCGCACCTTGGCACGCGTGACCTCGACACCGCAGCGCTCACAGATGATGCCCTTGAAGCGGACACGCTTGTACTTGCCGCAGTAGCACTCCCAGTCCCGGGTCGGACCGAAGATCTTCTCGCAGAAGAGTCCGTCCTTTTCGGGCTTGAGCGTGCGGTAGTTGATGGTCTCCGGCTTCTTCACTTCGCCGTGCGACCAGGTCCGGATGTCGTCCGCGGTGGCGAGGCCGATCCGCAGCTCGTCGAAGAAGTTGACGTCGAGCACTTGTCGTCAATCCCTCTTTCGGGGGTTCGAGCCCCCTCGCGTCAGGCGAGAAATATGGGGCACTTCAGCAATGGTCTGAACGGGTCCGGGGAGAGCCGGCCGGATCACGCGGGATCCGGCCGGCCAACCCGTCAGACCTCTTCGACGCTGCTCGGCTCGCGCCGGGACAGGTCGATACCGAGCTCCTCCGCCGCGCGGAAGACGTCCTCGTCCGTGTCACGCATCTCGATGGACATGCCGTCCGAGGACAGCACCTCCACGTTGAGGCAGAGCGACTGCATTTCCTTGATGAGCACCTTGAAGGACTCGGGGATGCCGGGCTCGGGGATGTTCTCGCCCTTGACGATGGCCTCGTAGACCTTCACGCGGCCGGTCACGTCGTCGGACTTGATCGTCAGGAGCTCCTGGAGGGCGTATGCGGCGCCGTATGCCTCAAGGGCCCACACCTCCATCTCACCGAAGCGCTGACCACCGAACTGCGCCTTACCACCCAGCGGCTGCTGGGTGATCATCGAGTACGGACCCGTCGACCGCGCGTGCAGCTTGTCGTCGACGAGGTGGTGCAGCTTGAGGATGTACATGTAGCCGACCGAGACCGGGTCCGGGAACGGCTCGCCGGAGCGGCCGTCGAACAGCTTGGCCTTGCCGGAGGGCTGCACCAGGCGGTCGCCGTCGCGGTTCGGGATCGTGGCCTCGAAGAGGCCGGAGATCTCGTCCTCGCGCGCACCGTCGAAGACGGGGGTGGCGACGTTGGTGCCGGGGGCGACCTGGTCGGCGCCGATGGACTGCAGGCGCTTGGCCCAGTCGTCGGCGAGACCGGAGACGTCCCAGCCGCGGCTGGCGAGCCAGCCGAGGTGGATCTCCAGGACCTGTCCCGGGTTCATTCGGGACGGGACACCCAGCGGGTTGAGGATGATGTCGACCGGGGTGCCGTCCTCCAGGAACGGCATGTCCTCGATCGGCAGGATCTTCGAGATGACGCCCTTGTTGCCGTGGCGGCCGGCGAGCTTGTCACCGTCGGTGATCTTGCGCTTCTGCGCGACGTAGACGCGGACCAGCTGGTTCACGCCGGGCGGCAGCTCGTCGCCCTCCTCGCGGTCGAAGACGCGGACGCCGATGACCTTGCCGATCTCGCCGTGCGGCACCTTCAGCGAGGTGTCGCGGACCTCGCGCGCCTTCTCACCGAAGATCGCACGGAGCAGGCGCTCCTCGGGGGTCAGCTCGGTCTCGCCCTTGGGCGTGACCTTGCCGACGAGGATGTCGCCGGCGACGACCTCGGCACCGATGCGGATGATGCCGCGCTCGTCGAGGTCGGCGAGGACCTCCTCGGAGACGTTCGGGATGTCCCGGGTGATCTCCTCGGGGCCGAGCTTGGTGTCACGGGCGTCGACCTCGTGCTCCTCGATGTGGATCGAGGAGAGGACGTCGTCCTGCACGAGGCGCTGCGACAGGATGATCGCGTCCTCGTAGTTGTGGCCCTCCCACGGCATGAACGCCACGAGCAGGTTCTTGCCCAGGGCCATCTCGCCGTTCTCGGTGGCCGGACCGTCGGCGAGGACCTGGTCGGCGACGACCCGGTCGCCCTCGGCGACGACGACCTTCTGGTTGACCGAGGTGCCCTGGTTGGAGCGCATGAACTTGGCGATGCGGTACGTGGTGTACGTGCCGTCGTCGTTCGTCACGGTGATGTAGTCCGCGGAGACCTCCTGGACCACACCGTCCTTCTCGGCCTTCAGCACGTCACCGGCGTCGGTGGCGCAGCGGTACTCCATGCCGGTGCCGACGAGCGGGGCCTCGGACTTGATGAGCGGCACCGCCTGCCGCATCATGTTCGCCCCCATGAGGGCGCGGTTGGCGTCGTCGTGCTCCAGGAAGGGGATCATCGCGGTGGCGACGGACACCATCTGGCGCGGCGACACGTCCATGTAGTCGACCTCGGCCGGCGCCACGTAGTCGACCTCGCCGCCGCGGCGGCGGACCAGGATGCGGGGCTCGGTGAAGCGCAGGTCCTCGGAGAGGAGCGCGTTCGCCTGGGCGATGACGAAGCGGTCCTCCTCGTCGGCGGTGATGTAGTCGACCTCGTCGGTGACCTGGCCGTCGACGACCTTGCGGTACGGCGTCTCGATGAAGCCGAACGCGTTGACGCGGCCGTACGAGGCGAGCGAACCGATCAGACCGATGTTCGGACCTTCGGGGGTCTCGATCGGGCACATGCGTCCGTAGTGGGACGGGTGCACGTCACGGACCTCGAACCCGGCCCGCTCACGGGAGAGACCACCCGGGCCGAGCGCGGACAGACGACGCTTGTGCGTCAGCCCGGACAGCGGGTTGTTCTGGTCCATGAACTGGGACAGCTGGCTGGTGCCGAAGAACTCCTTGATGGAGGCGACGACCGGCCGGATATTGATCAGGGTCTGGGGCGTGATCGCCTCGACGTCCTGGGTCGTCATGCGCTCGCGCACGACGCGCTCCATACGGGCGAGACCCGTACGGACCTGGTTCTGGATGAGCTCGCCGACGTTGCGCAGGCGGCGGTTGCCGAAGTGGTCGATGTCGTCGGTCTCGACGACGATCGTGCGGCCGGACTCGCCGACCGTCTCGGTCTCACCGGCGTGCAGCTTGACCAGGTACTTGATGGTCGCGATGACGTCGTCGGTGGTGAGCACGCCGGCGTCCAGCGGCTCGTCGGCGCCGAGCTTCTTGTTGACCTTGTAGCGGCCGACCTTCGCGAGGTCGTAGCGCTTCGGGTTGAAGTAGAGGTTCTCCAGCAGCGTCTGGGCGGCCTCGCGTGTCGGCGGCTCGCCCGGACGGAGCTTGCGGTAGATGTCGAGCAGCGCGTCGTCCTGGCCCTGGGTGTGGTCCTTCTCCAGGGTGGCGCGCATGGACTCGTACTCGCCGAACTCCTGCAGGATCTGCTCGGTGGTCCAGCCGAGCGCCTTCAGCAGGACGGTGACGGACTGCTTGCGCTTGCGGTCGATACGAACACCGACCATGTCGCGCTTGTCGATCTCCATCTCCAGCCAGGCACCCCGGGACGGGATGATCTTGGCGGAGAAGATGTCCTTGTCGGACGTCTTGTCGATGGAGGAGTCGAAGTAGACACCCGGCGAACGGACCAGCTGCGACACGACGACACGCTCGGTGCCGTTGATGACGAAGGTGCCCTTGTTCGTCATGAGCGGGAAGTCGCCCATGAAGACCGTCTGGGACTTGATCTCGCCGGTCTCGTTGTTGGTGAACTCCGCCGTGACGAAGAGCGGGGCGGCGTACGTGAAGTCGCGCTCCTTGCACTCGTCGATCGAGTTCTTCGGGGGCTCGAAGCGGTGGTCGCGGAACGTGAGCGACATCGACCCGGAGAAGTCCTCGATCGGGGAGATCTCCTCGAAGATTTCCTCCAGTCCGGACTTGGTGGGGACGTCTTGTCCACTGTCCAGAGCAGCCTCGACGCGAGCCTTCCAGGCGGCATTGCCGAGGAGCCAGTCGAAGCTCTCGGTCTGCAGCGCGAGGAGGTTCGGAACCTCGAGGGGCTCCTTGATCTTTGCAAAGGAGATGCGCAGCGGGGCGGTGCTGGCACCGTTGTTCGTATTCGCGGTCGAGGCGTTGCGCGAGGCGGCCAAGAGGGGGTCCTTCCGAGGGCTCGGACTCACTACGCGCGTACCGGTCCCAAGCTGGACGCCGAGACGGTCGGTTCCTGGCTCCGGCCGGAAAAGGCCAGGTCAGAGACGTGTGATCGTCGGTGCTCAAGCGTGGGCATGCCCCTGGTGACGGGCAGGAGGCAGCTAACAGGCAGCGCAAAGGGACAGTGTAGCCAAACGGCACACTGATGTCCAGTGAGGGTTCTCAGAGACCCACGTTGCTCGCACCAGTTGTTCTCAACACCTATTGGTCCTGCGCGTGCTGCGCTCTTCTTTACTGCCCACTTCGGCCACGATCCATGCCTCGGATTCGGATCGATGTGCTGACGCGTCCTGAGAATCGCGCGCCGCGTCCGGTTCGTCAAGGCCCCCTGCCGGGGGCCGCGTCCCGGCTGCAGCCGACGCCGGATGGCCGTCCCCCGAGAGGCAACGGCGAAGATCACCATACTCGTCGCCGCAGGAAGAGCAAGGCAGCGGCCCCGGGTGCACCGAAGGGCGACCACCCCGATGGGTGATCGCCCTTCGTCACGCGGCCCCCGTGCCGTACGGCACGGTCGGCGGAAGGAGTCGGCCGACTCCTGAGATCACTTGACCTCGACAGCGGCGCCGGCGCCCTTGAGGGCCTCGGCGGCCTTGTCGGCGGCTTCCTTGTTGACCTTCTCGAGGACCGGCTTCGGGGTGCCGTCGACGAGGTCCTTGGCCTCCTTCAGACCCAGCGAGGTCAGCTCACGCACGACCTTGATGACCTGGATCTTCTTGTCGCCGGCGCCGGTGAGGATGACGTCGAACTCGTCCTTCTCCTCGGCCGGGGCCTCGGCGCCACCAGCGGCACCACCGGCGACGACGACCGGCGCGGCAGCGGCGGCGGTGACGTCGAACTTCTCCTCGAAGGCCTTCACGAACTCGGAGAGCTCGATGAGGGTCATCTCCTCGAACTGCGCGAGCAGGTCTTCCTGGCTGAGCTTCGCCATGATGGCGTCCTTCCACTAATTCGGCTGGTGCCGGATGTACATGTGAGGCGGGCGTACGGGCCCGCTACGACCGCCGCTCCACCGGAGCCGCGATCACTGCGCGAGCCGAATTACTCGGCACCGCCCTGCTCGGCCTGCTTGGCGCGCAGCGCGTCCACGGTGCGGACGAGCTTCGACGGCAGAGCCTGGAAGAGCGAGGCAGCCTGGGACTGCTTGCCCTTGAAGGCACCGGCCAGCTTGCTGAGCAGAACCTCGCGGGACTCGAGGTCCGCGAGCTTCTTGATCTCATCGGCGGACAGCGCCTTGCCGTCAAGGACACCGCCCTTGATGACGAGGTTGGGGTTGTCCTTGGCGAAGTCACGAAGACCCTTCGCCGACTCCACCGGGTCACCGGTGATGAAGGCAACCGCCGTCGGACCCGCGAAAAGGTCGTCGAGCGAGTCGATCCCGGCCTCGTTGGCCGCAATCTTGGTCAGCGTGTTCTTCACCACGGCGTACTGGGCGTTCTCACCGAGCGAACGGCGCAGCTGCTTGAGCTGGGCCACGGTGAGACCCCGGTACTCGGTCAGCACAGCGGCGTTCGAGCTGCGGAACTGGTCCGTCAGCTCGGCTACCGCGGCAGCCTTGTCGGGCCTTGCCATGAGCGTCGGCCTCCTTCCGGGTGATGAGGACCGCTCAGAAGGGGCCGGGAAAGACGAACGCCCCGGCGCAGGAGCCAGGGCGTAGCTCGACCGGATGAAATCCGGGAGCTCTCCACAGTCACCTGCGCGGGTCGCCCGTACTCGACGGATCCTTCGGTCACCGTTCCCTTCTACAAGGGCACGGCGACGACCAGCGGTCTTTGGCTTCTGGGTGAGAGTACGCGACCGGTGTCGCGTCGGGCAAATCGTCCGCTCCCGCGACGGCACGCGGCCTCAGCCCGTGGGGGCGCCAGCCTTCTGCTGCTGCTTCATGAGGTCGGTGAACTTGACCGTGTCGCCGGCCGACGGCTTCTCCACGGAGACCTTCGTGCCGTAGTCGCTGTAGTGGACGGTCGAGTTCATCTCGCCGGTCTTCATCTTGGCGCGCTCGGTCTTCTTGACCAGCAGGTCGTTCTCGTCGACCCAGATGTCGACCTTCTCCGTGGTTATCCCCACCTCGTCCAGCTGCTTCTTCAGCTCGGTGAGCTGGGCGGCGTCGAGCGCGGAGTTCTTCTCGGTCAGCCCGGCGACGTCGAGGGTGCCGGCGTAGTGCGTGGTGCGGACCCCGCGCACGTCCTCCTCGCCGACCTTCTTCACGTCGCCGGAGGCCAGCAGGGACTGCACGGCCTGGTTGGGCGTGGCGTTCTGCATCTGCTGCTTCATCGCCTCGCCGGAGGCACCCGCGAGCTTGGCGAGGTCGGCGTAGTCGTAGCTGATCCAGCGCTTGCCGCCGGACTGCTGGGCGAAGCCGTCGCCCATGTTCACGGCGTAGCCGTCCTTGTAGTAGCGGGCCTCCATCGTGCCGCTGCCACCGCTCTGCTTCATGGCGTCGGCCATGCTGCCGCCGGTGTACGTGATCTGCATGGTGCCGGTCAGGCCGTCGGACCAGTCGACGGTGCCGGTCTGCTTCATGGACATGAGGGTGCCCATCTCGGTGGTTCCCTCGACCTTCGCCGAGTTGACCCCGCCCGTCTTCTTCTGCACCTGACGCAGCGCGGCGATCGGGTCGAACTTCTCGGCACCGCTGCAGGACGTGACGGACGTCACTGCCGCCGCCACTGCCACCGCCAGGCCCACCCGTCGCACAGTACTGGTCCTCATGACCGTTTCCACCCCTCGTTCGACTCTCGGACCCTCACGCTAACGCACAGGTCTGACACAACCCGCTCATACGTACGGACACCTCGTGCGTACGGATACGGGGACGGGCCCCGCACCTGAAAAGGTTGCGGGGCCCGTCGGTGTCACACGTGACGCGGCGTACGGCCGAGCGCGGGGGCTCAGACGGCGGCCGGGTCCTCCTCGACGAGGAGGTTGCGGGTGCGGTTGGCGTCCAGCGGGATGCCGGGGCCCATCGTGGTGGCCAGGGTGGCCTTCTTGATGTAGCGGCCCTTGGCGGCGGACGGCTTCAGACGGAGGACCTCCTCCAGCGCCGCACCGTAGTTCTCCACCAGCTTGGTCTCGTCGAAGGAGACCTTGCCGATGATGAAGTGGAGGTTCGCGTGCTTGTCGACACGGAACTCGATCTTGCCGCCCTTGATCTCGGTGACGGCCTTGGCGACGTCGGGGGTGACGGTGCCGGTCTTCGGGTTCGGCATCAGACCACGCGGACCGAGCACGCGGCCGAGGCGGCCGACCTTGCCCATGAGGTCCGGGGTGGCGACGACGGCGTCGAAGTCCAGACGGCCCTTCGACACCTCGTCGATGAGCTCGTCGGCGCCGACGATGTCGGCGCCCGCGGCTTCCGCGGCCGCAGCACGGTCACCGGTCGCGAAGACCAGGACCCGGGCGGTCTTGCCGGTGCCGTGCGGGAGGTTCACGGTGCCGCGGACCATCTGATCGGCCTTGCGCGGGTCGACGCCCAGGCGAAGGGCGACCTCGACGGTGCCGTCGAACTTGGTGGAGGCGGTCTCCTTGGCGAGACGGACGGCCTCGAGCGGCGCGTAGTTGCGCGACCGGTCGACCTTGGCGTCCGCAGCGCGGAGGTTCTTGCTGCGCTTCACTTCTGCTCCTGTGTTCTCAGGGTGTGGAGTCGTGGTGCGGGCCAGCGCTCGGCCCTACCACTGCGTACGAAAGGGGCTGGATCAGCCTTCGACCGTGATGCCCATGGAACGGGCGGTGCCTTCGATGATCTTCGACGCGGCGTCGAGGTCGTTGGCGTTCAGGTCGGGGAGCTTCGTCGTGGCGATCTCGCGGACCTGGGCGGCCGTCAGCTTGGCGACCTTGGTCTTGTGCGGCTCGCCGGAGCCCTTCTCCACACCCGCGGCCTTGAGGATCAGCTTCGCGGCCGGCGGAGTCTTGGTGACGAAGGTGAAGGAACGGTCCTCGTAGACCGTGATCTCCACCGGCACGACCATGCCACGCTGCGACTCGGTCGCGGCGTTGTAGGCCTTGCAGAACTCCATGATGTTGACGCCGTGCTGGCCCAGCGCGGGGCCGACCGGCGGGGCCGGGTTGGCCGCACCGGCGTTGATCTGGAGCTTGATAAGCCCCGTGACCTTCTTCTTCTTGGGAGGCATTGCTCTCTCCGGGTCCTAGTGAGAGTGTTCCGCCACCGTCCGGTCATCCGGATGGAGGCATACCGCGCAACGATAACGGGTATGGCTGCGCGACCAAAAACCGAGCAGGTCAGACCGGCGACGAAACCGGCCTGACCTGCTCGATAGGCGTGCGTCCAGAAATCCGCGGAAAACCGTCAGTTCTTCTGGGACTGGTGACGGCCCGGTTCGACCAGGAGGAAGCGTACCGGGCGGGCTCGTGACCTAGGAAACGGCGGTTGCTATCCGTCGTCATTGGTCATCGTTGGCCACCCTCGGACGGCCCACAGACGGCCCGGTCGGTTGTGGCGGATGCCGTCCCTGTGGCGGGTGGGTCCCGCCACAGGGACGGGTGCGGGTCAGGACGAAAGAGCTGAAGGGACCGCCTTCGGCGGACGCCCTGAAGGCGCCCACCCTGAGAGCTCCCGTCCGCCTGGGGGCGGCTGCGGGCCGTCAGCATCAGCCTGCCTCCAGTCAGGGGCCCTGAGTAGTGAGAGAAGTTCTCGAAAACCCGCGACTCATCGTGCACATCGCGTCTCAGCGCAGGTCAGAGGGGGTGTGCCTGAGACGGCTATCGCGACTCAGCGCAGCTCACATCGCGCACAGAGGTCGTTTTCTGCGCACGTGTGCGCGATGAGTCGCGACTCAGGCCAATGTCGAGCCAACCGAGCGCCCAGCGTTTCAGGTCGGCCCAGCGTCCCTCCTGAAGTGCCGCCCCGCTGCTGCGGCGGTCTTGTGAAGAGACCACCCGCGCGGGGGACGGGTGGTCTCTTCTGTCGCCAGCGGGCAGCTCCCCCGCCGGATGGCGACCGCGGCTGGCGGTTCGTACAAGCAAGAGGAGCCCCCCCGTTACCTTTTTCGTGCCCCGCAATGGGGCGCCTGGCCCCCGGGTCCGGTATGGCTGTGTGCCCCCTGTCGAAGTCGATGACCTGGGGGGTGTTGCCGCCGGGCTTCGGGGCACCGCTTGACCGCTGATGAGGGGCCTGACGACCGCCTGGTTCGGTGCAATGCCGGCCCGCTTTACGGGTGGGGATGTCTGCGTAACGTGGTTGCCGGCGTGTGGTGCCGCAGGGACGGCCGGGAGTTGAGGAGATGAGAGGCGAGGGGCACGCGCACATGGTCGACACGACCGCGATAGATCTCTTCCTCGGTCTGGATCTGGGCAAGGAGTTCCACCATGCCCACGGCCGGACCAGGGACGGCAGAACCGTGCACGACAAGCGGCTGCCCAACACCGAACCGAAACTGCTGGAGCTGTTCACCAGGCTGGTGGCGAAGTTCGGCACCGTCCTTGTGGTCGTGGACCAGGTCGCCAACATCGGCGCATTGCCTCTGACGGTGGCTCGCTCGGCGGGCTGCCGAGTTGCATACCTGCCCGGCCTGTCGATGCGGCGGGCCGCCGACCTGCACCCGGGTGAGGCCAAGACCGATGCCCGCGACGCGTTCGTGATCGCCGAGACTGCCCGGTCCATGCCACACACTCTGCGCGCGGTGGACCGCGACGACGAGGTGCTGGCCGAGCTGACGATGCTCACCGGCTACGACAATGACCTGGCCGGCGAGGTCAACCGCACCACCAACCGGCTGCGCGGCCTGCTCTCCCAGATCCACCCTTCCCTGGAACGGGTCCTGGGGCCACGCCTGGCTTACCCCTACGTCCAGGCCCTCCTGCAACGGCACGGCTCGCCCGTCCGGCTCAAGAGACTGGGCCGGACCCGATGCGAGGCCCTCCTCAAGGCACACGGCTCGCGCAAGGCCCACCACCTGAGCGGGGAGATCTTCGAAGCGCTCGCCGAGCAGACCCTCGTCGTTCCCGGCACCGAAGCATCCGCGCTGATCGTGCCTGGCCTGGCCGCCCAGCTCGCCGCCGCCC